>NZ_LZSZ01000088.1:0-1419 GCF_001665645.1 Mycobacterium sp. 852002-30065_SCH5024008
CATCACCCCCTGGTCCAAGTCATGCTGGCCTGGCAACACCACACCCTGACCGATGTGGACCTAGGGGATCTACAGGCCCACCCGGTGCCACTGGAAACCCACACGGCCCGCATGGATGTGACCTTCACCCTGGCCGAGAACTTCACCCAGGCGGGGCAGCCGGCCGGAATCAGCGGGGTAGTGGAGTTTCGCACCGACCTCTTCAACCCCGACAGCATCCACACCCTGATCACCCGATTCCAACGGGTGCTGGAGACAATGACCGCTGACCCGTCGCGGCCGGTGTCCTCGATCGATCTGCTCGACGATTCGGAACGTGTCCGCCTGGAGGGGTGGGGTAACCGGGCGGTGTTGGACCGTCCGGCGGTGTCGGGGGTGTCGATCCCGGCGTTGTTTGCCGCCCAAGTCGCGCGCACGCCCGAGGCGGTGGCGCTGAGTTTCGGGGACCGGTCGTGGACCTATCGCGAGGTGGATGAGGCCGCGAATCGGTTGGCGCACTTCCTGGTTGCCCGTGGGGTGGGCCCGGGTGAGTGCGTAGGGTTGCTGATGGAACGTGGCGCGCAGGCCATCATCGCGATCCTAGGGGTTTTGAAGTCTGGGGCGGCCTACGTGCCGATCGACCCGGGCCTGCCCACAGCGCGGATCGGGTTCATGCTCGGCGATGCCGCCCCGATCGCCGCGATCACCACCACCGGGCTGGCCGCGCGGGTCGACGGTCATCACGTGGCGGTCATTGATGTCAACGACCCCGCCATCGATGTTCAACCCAGTACCCCATTGCCGGCCCCGGCTGCTGAGGATCTTGCGTATCTGATTTACACCTCGGGCACCACCGGGGTGCCCAAAGGCGTTGCCGTGACCCACCACAACGTCACCCAGTTGCTGGGGTCATTGGATGGGGATTTGGCGGCACCGGCACCAGTGTGGGCGCAGGTGCATTCGTATGCCTTCGATGCCTCGGTTGAGGAGATCTGGGGCGCCCTGCTGGGTGGGGGCCGGTTGGTGGTGGTGCCCGAGTCGGTGGCCGGCTCTCCAGAAGAGTTGCATGCGTTACTGATTGCTGAGCAGGTCAGTGTGTTGAGTCAGACTCCTTCGGCGGTGGCGATGCTGTCGCCGCAGGGGTTGGAGTCGGTGGCATTGGTGGTGGCCGGTGAGGCGTGTCCGGCTGAGGTGGTGGATCTGTGGGCGGCACCAGGGCGGGTGATGATCGATGCGTATGGGCCGACGGAGACCACGGTATGTGCGTCGATCAGCACTCCGCTCACCCCCGAATCTCAGGTGGTGCCGATTGGGTCGCCGATACCGGGGGCGGCGATGTTCGTCTTGGACAGGTGGCTCAAGTCGGTGCCGGCGGGGGTGGTCGGTGAGTTGTATGTGGCCTGTCTCTTATACACATCTGACGCTGCCGACGATCGCATA
>NZ_LZSZ01000089.1:0-632 GCF_001665645.1 Mycobacterium sp. 852002-30065_SCH5024008
AGCCGCGAATCGACGTCGGCCACGCCCTCGGCGCGGATCACCCACTCGAAGGCGGCGAGATCCGGGTACTCGCGCATGAGCCGGCCCGACTCGTCGAGCACCGCCTCGATCCGATCGATGGCGGTCCCGGCGCCCGCGGCGGCCGCCCGCAGTCGAGGCAATGCGACATCGGTGCGTGCCGCGATCGCGGCCTTGATCAACTCGGCCTTGTTCGGAAAGTAGTTGTACAGGCTGGCGCTGGTGACGTTCGCGGTGCGGGCGATCTCACGGATGGTGGCCCGTGAGTACCCCGCCGTGGCCACACAGCGCATGGTGGCGACGACGATCCGCCGGCGGGTCTCCTCGCCGCTGGCGCCGACCGGGCGGCCCAATTGCGACGGCGCGACGCTCATGCCGCGCGGAACCCGCCGCAGGTCCGTCCATCACACACTGCGCACCTCCGCGCGGAAGCCCAAACTAATCGATCACTCGATTATATTCGACCTGCCGGGCACTCAGAGCCGGCGGACAGGACGCGCGAGTGGGGAGAGCACGGTGACGCGGGCGCAGCGTGGACGCCCGGTGGGCGCCGACGGGGAGCAGACCCGCGCTCGGATCATCACCGCGGCGATGCGGTGTGTGGCCGAGATGGG
>NZ_LZSZ01000090.1:0-78349 GCF_001665645.1 Mycobacterium sp. 852002-30065_SCH5024008
ATGCGATCGTCGGCAGCGTCAGATGTGTATAAGAGACAGGTGCGGGCTGGCCCGGCGGCGGCGCTTGGCCCGGTGGGGGCGCCTGGCCGGGCGCCGGCTGACCCGGCGGCGGGGCCTGGCCCGGGGGCGGCGCCTGCCCCGGGGGCGGCGCCTTCGGGGCGGGCTTGGGCTGGACGGCCTGCGCCGGCATCGAGTTCAGCACCGGGCGGATGTAGAGGCGGGCTGTCTGGCCCAGGTTGCGGGCCTCGTTGCCGTCATTGCCGGGCACGGTGATGACCAGGTTGTCGCCGTCGACAACCACTTCGGAGCCGGACACGCCAAGCCCGTTGACCCGCGCACTGATGATCTGCTGTGCCTGTGCCAGCGCATCCCGGCTCGGGCGCGACCCGTCCGGGGTGCGGGCGGTCAACGTGACGCGGGTACCGCCCTGCAGGTCGATGCCGAGCTTGGGGGCGGCACGCTTGTCCCCGGTCAGGAACACCAACAGGTAGACGCCGACGAGCAGCAACAAGAAAACCGACAGGTAGCGGGCAGGGTGCACCGGCGCCGAAGACGATGCCACGTTCCTTCTATCTCCTCGAGTAGCGGTTCTTACCCCGGACAGAGCCCGGAACAGAGCCTAGTGCCGCGCACGCGTCCGTTGCGCAAGCGGTCCGCCGCGGCGGCGGGATCTTCCGTCAGGAATCCTTGGTAACCCGGCCCTCGTCGGATTCTGCCAAGTCGTCGGAGTCGTCACCGTCGGCCAGGTCTTCATCGTCGTCGGGCAGGATCCGGTCGCGGATGGCCAGCTTCATCCACGTGGTCACCACGCCGGGGGCGATCTCGAGATCGATGGTGTCCTCCGTGATCGCGACGACCGTCGCCTCCAGACCGGACGTCGTGTGGACGCGGTCCCCCGGCTGCAGTGACTCGTGCAGGTCGATGGTGGCCTGCATCGCGCGCTTCTGGCGCCGCGACGCGAAGTACATGAACCCACCCATGATGAGTAGGAAGGGCAGGAACAGGATCAAACTCTCCATGAACGGGCCTGTCTTTCGTAGTGGCGTTTAAGGCATTTCTTGTCGCCGGGTGCCGGACGGCCCGCGGGCCGCGCACCTCGTACCGGCCAGTGTGCCATTGCCGCAGGTCGCTCTCGACCGCCGCGGTGCGCGGGAGGCCCGATGGCGCCGCGCCGGATAGGCTTTAGTGGCGACGTGACAGGCGCGCCGCGGTGAGGAGGAAATCGTGGCTGGCCTCGAGCAGACTCGCCAGCTGGTCACCGAAATCCCCGGTCCCGCTTCGCTGGAACTGACCAAACGGCGCGCCGCGGCGGTGTCCCATGGGGTGAACGTCTCGCTGCCGGTGTTCGTCGCGCGCGCCTCCGGCGGCATCATCGAGGACGTCGACGGCAACCGGCTCATCGACCTGGCGTCGGGCATCGCGGTGACCACCATCGGCAATTCCGCACCCCGGGTGGTGGAGGCCGTGCGCGCGCAGGTCGCCGAGTTCACTCACACCTGTTTCATGGTCGCGCCGTACGAGCAGTACATCGCCGTCGCCGAGGAGCTCAACCGGATCACGCCAGGCTCCGGCGAGAAGCGTTCGGTGTTGTTCAATTCCGGCGCCGAAGCGGTCGAGAACGCCGTCAAGGTCGCGCGCACGTACACGCGCAAGCCCGCCGTCGTGGCGTTCAACCACGCCTATCACGGCCGCACCAACCTGGCGATGGCGCTGACCGCCAAGTCCAAGCCCTACAAGAGCGGCTTCGGCCCGTTCGCGCCGGAGGTCTACCGCGCCCCGGTGTCCTACCCCTATCGGGACGGACTGCTCGACAAGGAGCTGGCCACCGACGGGGAGAAGGCCGCCGCGCGGGCGATCGACGTGATCGAGAGCCAGGTCGGTGCCGACAGCCTCGCCGCCGTCATCATCGAACCGATCGCCGGCGAAGGCGGATTCATCGTGCCCGCCGAGGGATTCCTGCCCGCCCTGCTCGACTGGTGCCGCAGCAACGACGTGGTGTTCATCGCCGACGAGGTGCAGACCGGCTTCGCGCGCACCGGCGCGATGTTCGCCTGCGAGCACGAGGGCATCGAACCCGACCTGATCTGCACCGCCAAGGGCATCGCCGACGGGCTGCCGCTGTCGGCGGTCACCGGCCGCGCGCCGATCATGGACGCATCGCACGTCGGCGGTTTGGGCGGCACATTCGGCGGTAACCCAATCGCTTGTGCGGCAGCACTGGCCACCATCACCACGATCGAAAGCGACGGACTGATCGAGCGCGCTCAACAATTGGAACGGCTGATCACCGAACCATTGTTGCGTCTGCAGGCCAGCGATGACCGGATCGGCGATGTGCGTGGCCGCGGGGCCATGATCGCCATCGAGTTGGTGAAGTCAGGGACCTCGGAACCCGACGCGGAGCTGACTCAGAAATTGTCCACCGCGGCCCACGCCGCCGGGGTCGTCGTGTTGACCTGCGGCATGTTCGGCAACATCATCCGGCTGCTGCCGCCGCTGCCGATCGGCGACGAGCTGCTCAACGAGGGGCTCGACATCCTCGGCCGGCTCCTGGGCGACCTGTAAGTCCTGGGGACTCATCGGCCCGCGTGGGCAATCTCACAACGTCCGCCGCGGCGAGCCCATGGTGGAATAACGTTACTTTAGCTAACGTTCTAACCGTCAGCGCATCGGCGCGAAAAACGACTCACTATCTTTCATTGCAAGGGAATTTGTTTATGTCGACCATCAATCGCGACGAGCGGCTCGAGCGCCGCATCGAGGACCTGACCGCCAACGACCCGCAGTTCGCCGCCGCGCGCCCCGACCCGGCGGTCGAGGCCGCCGTCGAAAAGCCCGGGATGCCACTCCCGCAGGTCATCCGGACCGTGCTCGAGGGGTATGCGGACCGGCCGGCCCTCGCGCACCGCGTGGTGGAGTACGTCGAGGACGCGGCGACCGGACGCACCAGGCTGGAGCTGCTACCCCGCTACGAGACCATCACGTACCGCCAGCTGGGCGACCGCGTCGAAGCGCTCGGCCGCGCGTGGGCCAACGACGAGGTACACGTCGGTGACCGGGTCTGTGTGTTGGGCTTCAACAGCGTCGACTACGCCACCATCGACATGGCGCTGGCCGTCATCAGCGCGGTGTCGGTGCCGCTGCAGACCAGCGCATCGCTTACGTCGCTGCAGCCGATCGTGACCGAGACCGAGCCCACCGTGATCGCGGCGAGCGTGAACCAGCTGCCCGAGGCCGTGGAGTTGATCCTGAGCGGCCACCGGCCCGCCAAGCTGGTGGCGTTCGACTACCACCCCGAGGTCGACGACGAGCGCGAGGCCGTGGAAACCGCGCGCACGCGGCTGGCAGACGCCGGCGTGCTGGTCGAGACGCTGGCCGAGGTGCTCGAGCGCGGCAAGGCGCTGCCGGAGGCCGCCATCGCGGTGCCCGACTCCGACGACCCGCTGGCCCTGCTGATCTACACCTCCGGCAGCACCGGCGCACCCAAGGGCGCGATGTACCCGCAGAGCAACGTCGCCAAGATCTGGCGCCGGGGCAGCAGGAACTGGTTCGGCGAAAGCGCCGCGTCGATCACCCTCAACTTCATGCCGATGAGCCACGTCATGGGCCGCGGCATCCTCTACGGCACGCTGGGCAACGGCGGCACCGCCTACTTCGCCGCCAAGAGCGACCTCTCCACGCTGCTGGAGGACCTCGAACTGGTGCGGCCGACCGAGCTGAACTTCGTGCCGCGCATCTGGGAGACCCTGTTCGGCGAATTCCAGCGCCAGGTGGAGCGGCGGCTGGCCGACGGTGCCGACCGCGCAGCGGTCGCGGCGGAGGTCCTGGCCGAGCAGCGCCAGTACCTGCTGGGCGGGCGGTTCATCTTCGCGATGACGGGCTCGGCCCCGACCTCGCCGGAGTTGCGCACCTGGGTCGAGTCCCTGCTCGAGATGCACCTGATGGACGGCTACGGCTCGACCGAGGCCGGGATGGTGCTGTTCGACGGCGAGATTCAGCGCCCGCCGGTGATCGACTACAAGCTCGTCGACGTGCCGGACCTGGGCTACTTCAGCACCGACCGGCCGCACCCGCGCGGTGAGCTGTTGCTGCGCACCGAGAACATGTTCCCCGGCTACTACAAGCGGGCCGAGACCACCGCCAACGTGTTCGACGAGGACGGCTACTACCGCACCGGTGACGTGCTCGCCGAGATCGCGCCCGACAAGCTTGTGTACGTCGACCGCCGCAACAACGTGCTGAAGCTGGCGCAGGGCGAGTTCGTGACCCTGGCCAAGCTCGAGGCCGAGTTCGGCAACAGCCCGCTGGTGCGCCAGATCTACGTCTACGGCAACAGCTCCCAGCCCTATCTGGTGGCCGTCGTGGTGCCCACCGAGGAGGCGCTGGCCTCGGGCGACCTCGAGACGCTCAAGCCGAAGATCGCCGACTCTCTGCAGAACGTCGCCCGTCAGGTGGGCCTGCAGTCCTACGAGGTGCCGCGCGACTTCATCATCGAGACCACACCGTTCAGCCTGGAGAACGGTCTGCTGACCGGCATCCGCAAGCTGGCATGGCCGAAGCTGAAGCAGCACTACGGCGAGCGGCTCGAGCAGCTCTACGCCGAGCTCGCCGAGGGGCAGGCCAACGAGCTCGCCGAATTGCGCCGCAACGGCGCGAACGCAGCGGTGCTGCAGACGGTGAGCCGGGCCGCGGCCGCGATGCTGGGCACGGCGAGCACCGAGCTGACCCCCGACGCGCGCTTCACCGATCTGGGCGGAGACTCGTTGTCGGCGTTGACGTTCGGCAACCTGCTGCGCGAGATCTTCGACATCGACGTCCCGGTGGGCGTCATCGTCAGCCCGGCCAGCGACCTGCAGGCCATCGCCAACTACATCGAGGGCGAGCGCCAGGGCACCAAGCGGCCGACCTTCGCCGCAGTGCACGGTCGCGACGCGACCACGGTGCACGCCGGCGACCTCACCCTGGACAAGTTCCTCGAGGCCGAGACGCTGGCCGCCGCGCCCAGCCTGCCCAAGCCCACCACCGAGGTGCGGACGGTGCTGTTGACCGGCGCGACCGGCTTCCTGGGCCGCTACCTGGCGCTGGAATGGCTCGAGCGCATGGACATGGTGGACGGCAAGGTGATTGCGCTGGTCCGCGCCAAGTCCGACGACGAGGCTCGCGGCCGGCTGGACAAGACCTTCGGCGTGGGCTCCCCGCACGGCGATCCGAAGTTGGTGACGCACTATCAGGAACTCGCCGCCGACCACCTCGAAGTCATCGCCGGTGACAAGGGCGAGGCCAACCTCGGCCTGGACCAGCTGACCTGGCAGCGGCTGGCCGACACCGTCGACCTGATCGTCGACCCGGCCGCTCTGGTCAACCACGTCCTGCCGTACAGCGAGCTGTTCGGCCCGAACGCGGTAGGTACCGCCGAACTGATCCGGATCGCGCTCACCACCAAGCTGAAGCCGTACACCTACGTGTCGACGATCGGCGTCGGTGACCAGATCAAGCCGGGCGAGTTCGTCGAGGACGCCGACGTCCGGCAGATCAGCGCGACCCGCGAGATCAACGACAACTACGCCAACGGCTACGGCAACAGCAAGTGGGCCGGCGAGGTACTGCTGCGCGAGGCGCACGACCTGTGCGGACTGCCCGTCGCGGTATTCCGGTGCGACATGATCCTGGCCGACACCACCTACGCCGGACAGCTCAACCTGCCGGACATGTTCACCCGGCTGATGCTGAGCCTGGTCGCCACCGGTGTCGCACCCGGTTCGTTCTACGAGCTGGACGCCGAGGGGAACCGTCAGCGTTCGCACTACGACGGCCTGCCGGTCGAGTTCATCGCCGCGGCGATCTCCACGCTGGGGACGCAGGTGCTGGACACCGGGGACGGCTTCCAGACGTACCACGTGATGAACCCGTACGACGACGGCATCGGGCTCGACGAGTACGTCGACTGGCTGATCGACGCCGGATATGGGATCCAGCGGATCTCCGACTACGGCGAATGGCTGCGGCGGTTCGATCAGACGATGCGCGGCCTGGCCGAGCGGCAACGCCAGTACTCGCTGCTGCCGCTGCTGCACAACTACCAGCAGCCCGAGAAGCCGATCAACGGATCGATGGCACCGACCGACCGCTTCCGCGCCGCGGTGCAGGAGGCGAAGATCGGCCCCGACAAAGACATTCCACATGTCTCGGCGCCGATCATCGTCAAGTACATCACCGACCTGCAGTTGCTCGGACTGCTGTAAGCACAAGACAGCGATCGCCCAGTCCGTCGCGGACTGGGCGATCGCTGTTCTAGCTGAATCGGTTACTGCTGTGGGTGCGGCCAGCGCAGGTACGCGGCGTTGGCACCCGACGCCGGGCGATGGCGACGCCACCCCCGCTTCGGCTCCGGGTCGGCAGCCGTGCGCGGCTTGGTCAACGCGCCGGAGGACACCTCGGCGGGCTCGTACGCCGAGTCGCGGTAGGGCTCGACGCCCGGCGCCGCGGCGGCTGTCGCCGGCGCGATGGGCTGGACGTCACGCGCCAACCGCGCGGCCGTGCGGGCCAGCACGACACCGCCGACGAAGACGATCAGCGCACCCAGTCCGGAGAAATAGGTGACCTCGAGCACCGCACGCTTGCGCTCGGTGGCGGCGACCGGGTCACCGGCGGAGCCGATTCCCAGCAGCGGCGCGAGCTGACCACCGACGACGAACCAGGCGCCGGCCAGCACCGCCAGCCATCCGCCCAGCATGGCCGCCACCCGATTTCCAGCGACGATCAACAACAGACCGCCCAGCACGGTCGCGGCTCCCGGCAGGACCTCGAGCCACCCACGAGCCGAACTCCACGCCCACTCCCGATCGGGTGTGTAGGCGAAATTGATGCGCGGTCCGACAAACGGTATTAACGCCCCCCAAGCTCCCAAGATGACCAGGAGCAATCCGCTGACCGCGCCACGCGAACGCGGCATGCTCAGCCCGCGGGTTTGGCCGTCTTCTGCGTATTTCATGACTTCCCCTCGTTGAATACCGGGCCTATTTCCGGCCGGAGATGGGTACCCGGCGGTTTCTAGTCGTAACCCATCGGGCGCGCGAAAACCACCGTGCCCCGTGACTATTGGTGCTGATGAGGCTGCTGTTACTGCTGAAGTCCGAGCAGCAGCAGCACGATCGCGATCACCGGGAAGATGCCCTGCGTCACCGCGGCGCGCGCCTTCTCCGGCGCGGACAAGAGCAGCACCACCGCGGCCGCCGCCATCGAACCGACACCGGCGAAAATCAGGGCTGCACCAACGGCGTTGTGCCGCAAGACGATCGCGACAATGCCCAGGCCGCTGACCACCGCCAGGAACAAGTTGTAGAAGCCTTGGTTGAAGGCCAGCAGCTTGGTGGTCTCGGCCTCCTCGGCCGTGGTGCCGAACGTGGCACGGGTGCGCGGCGAGGTCCAGGTCAACGATTCCATCACGAAGATGTAGATGTGCAATAACGCCGCCAATGCGGCGAATACCAACCCGGCGGCGATCATCGCTCCTCCTCGCTTGTCGAGGCCCGCGCGATGGTCACGCAAGCATCCCGCATGTCCCGGCGCCGGTGACTCTACCGATCTGCGGGTGGCGGAGTGCCCTGACGCGAAGGGCGCCGGTAGCCAACGGCTACCGGCGCCTCCCGAGTTGCTAGTTACCGCCCTACACGCCGGCGTGGTGGCGGCGGTGGAACAGGCCCCGCCCGCGGGGCTCCGGCTCGGGCGCCGTTGCGTCCGCCCGCGCCCGCGTCACGCCGTGAGTCTCGTCGTACATGGCGGGCTCACCCGCCGGTACGGCGTCCCCGGCCACTGGCGCCGGTTCCCTCACCATGACATCGCGTGCGTGCCGAACCGCCAGGCGCGCCACGGCCGCCCCGCCCAGGAACACGATCAGGGCGCCCAGGCCGGTGAAGTAGGTGATCTCGAGCAGGGCTCGCTTCAGGTCCGTCGACGCCACGGGCTGACCGAGGCCCCCGATGCCCAGCGTCGACGCGAAGGCGCGGCCCACCACGAACCAGGCGCCGCCGGCGACCGCCAGCCAGCCGCCGAACACGGCGCTGGCCCGGTTACCGGACAACAGCACGAGCAGGCCGCCCGCTGCCGTAGCGGCCCCGGGAAGCACCTCGAGCCAGCCCTTGGTCGTCGTCCACGTCCATGCCGGGTCGGACATGTACGCCCAATCGATGTTGGGCCCGAAGAACGGCACCAATGCGCCCCAGGTACCCAACAGAATCAGGAGCAGGCCGGTCAGCGCGCCGCGGGTGCGCGGCATGTACAGCGCGCGAGGGCGTTCATAGTCGTAGCGCGTGGTCCTCATCAGAATCTCCTTCAACAGGTATTGCTGTTGTGAGCCTGGTTACCCGGCGGCGCCTACGTATAACCTGGCGCGGGCCACGCATGTGGTTTGCTGCGACCTTTCACCTAGGTGCGCGCGGCGCTGGCTGCGGCCCTCTGAGCAGGCCGGATCCCGCCGGCGCACGTCCGCGCACCGGTCCGGCGGAAAGGTCACGATTTGGCCGCAAGGGCAGGCCGCCGACGGTGGCGGCCCGCTTCGCCCGCCTACGCCGCTAGTCGAACAGACCGGGTTGGCCCAAACCGGCCGCCCCCGCCGGCGGGCTCATGCCCAGGTGGGTCCACGCCTGAGCGGTGGCCACCCGGCCCCGGGGGGTGCGGGCCACCATCCCGGCGCGAACCAGGAACGGCTCGCACACCTCCTCGACGGTGGCGGCCTCCTCGCCGACGGCCACCGCCAGCGTCGAAACCCCGACCGGCCCCCCGCCGAAACTGCGGGTCAGCGCCGACAGCACCGCCCGGTCCAACCGGTCCAGGCCGAGTTCGTCGACGTCGTAGACCGCCAGCGCGGACTTGGCGACGTCGCGAGTGATCACCCCGTCGGCGCGGACCTCGGCGAAGTCCCGGACCCGGCGCAGCAGCCGGTTGGCGATGCGCGGTGTGCCGCGCGAGCGCCGGGCGATCTCCTCGGCCGCCTCGGCGCCCAGCTCGATACCCAGGATGCCGGCGGAGCGGGCCAGCACCCGCTCCAGCTCGGCTGGCTCGTAGAAGTCCATGTGCGCGGTGAAGCCGAACCGGTCGCGCAGCGGGCCGGTCAACGCGCCGGACCGGGTGGTCGCGCCGACCAGGGTGAAGGGCGCCACCTCCAGGGGAATCGACGTCGCGCCGGGACCCTTACCCACCACCACGTCGACCCGGAAGTCCTCCATGGCCAGGTACAGCATTTCCTCCGCGGGCCGCGCGATGCGGTGGATCTCGTCGATGAACAGCACGTCGTGCTCGACCAGGTTGGACAGCATGGCCGCGAGGTCGCCGGCGCGTTCCAGCGCGGGGCCCGACGTCACCCGCAACGACGTCCCGAGTTCGGCCGCGATGATCATGGCCAGCGACGTCTTGCCCAGCCCGGGCGGACCCGACAGCAGGATGTGATCCGGTGTGCCGCCGCGGTTCTTGGCTCCCTCGATCACCAGTTGGAGCTGTTCGCGCACCCGCGGCTGGCCGATGAACTCTTGCAGCGAACGCGGCCGCAGGCTGACGTCGACGTCACCCTCCCCGACGGCCAGCGCCGGGGAAAGCTCGCGGTCGGCGTAGTCGTCAGTCATTTGCGCCGCTCTCCCCCCAAGCGGGTGGTGCCCCCACCTCATCGCTCCGTCCCCCGCAGGCTGGCGGTACCCCAACTGCATCGTCGCCGGCGCGGGTCATCGCGACTTACCCAGCAGCGACAGGGCGGCGCGCAGGGCGCCGGACGTCGTCGCGTCCTGCTCGCTGGCCAGCACCTTGTCGGTGGCCTCTTCGGCCTGCTTGACGGCGAAGCCCAGACCGACCAGGGCCTCGATCACCGGCCCCCGGACCGCGTGCCCGTTCACCACGGATGCGCCACCCGGTGCGCCCGCCGCGACGGCGCCGACCTTGTCCCGCAGCTCGAGCACCATCCGCTCGGCGCCGCGTTTACCGATCCCGGGCACCCGGGTCAGCGCGGTGACGTCGCTGTCGTGCAGCACCTGCCGCAGCGCCGCGGCGTCGTGAACCGCCAGTGTCGCCATGGCCAGCCGTGGCCCTACGCCCGACACCGTCAGCAGCGTCAGGAAGAGGTCGCGGGTGTCGGAGTCTCCAAATCCGTACAGCGTCATCGAGTCCTCGCGGACCACCATCGCGGTGATCAGCCGGGCCTCGGTCCCGGTGCGCAGGGTCGCCAACGTCGACGGGGTCGCGTTCACCCGGTAGCCGACGCCGGCGGCCTCGATCACCGCATGGTCGAGCGCCACCTCGAGCACCTCGCCGCGCACCGACGCGATCATCGCGCGGCCTTGAGCTTGGCCAGATACTTATGCCGCTGTTGCTCGGCCAGCGCCTCGGCCGCGGCCATCCGTGCCATCATCGGCGCCCGCCAGCAGTGACAGATCGCCAGCGCCAGCGCGTCGGCGGCGTCGGCCGGGGTCGGTTTGGCTTGCAGCGCAAGGATTTTGGTGACCATCGCGGTGACCTGAGCCTTGTCCGCGGCGCCGTTGCCGGTGACCGCGGCCTTCACCTCGCTCGGGGTGTGAAAGTGCACGTCGATGCCGCGCTTGGCGGCCGCCAGCGCGACGACCCCGCCGGCCTGCGCGGTGCCCATCACCGTCGAGACGTTCAGCTGGGAGAACACCCGCTCGATGGCCACGACATCCGGTTGATGGGTGGCCAGCCAGTGCTCGACGGCATCGCTGATGGCCAGCAGCCTGTGGGCCAGCGGCACATCAGACGGGGTCCGCACCACGTCGACGTCGAGCGCGACCACGTTCCGCCCGCGACCAGTTTCCACCACCGACAGTCCGCATCGGGTCAGCCCGGGGTCGACGCCCATCACGCGCATTGCCCGCTCCCACCTGTAGAACAGCTGTTCGATACCCTAGCGGCCGGGGGCGACGGCTCCGCGGAGGACACGCGGCGGCGCCGCCGATTCCCGGCTCGGGACGTTACAGCGCCGAACCCGCGCAAAAGCTGTTAGCTTTACCCCACGTTCGCTCAAGCAATGTGGCAACGGAAGGGTTTGCGTGGGATCACTGCTGGTCATTATCGCGATCGTCCTGTTCATCGCGTCAATCGTGGTGTTGGTCATCGCTTTGCGGCGCCCCAAGCAACCGGCCCCGCCGCGCGGACGCCAGGATCCCCTCTCGTTCAACGCGATGCCGGAGTTCGGCCCCCGTCAACTCGGCCCTGGCGCGATCGTCAGCTACGGCGGCGTCGACTACGTGGTCCGCGGATCGGTGACGTATCGCGAGGGCCCGTTCGTGTGGTGGGAGCATCTGCTGGAGGGCGGCGACCAGCCGATCTGGTTCAGCGTCGAAGAGGACGACGGGCGCCTCGAGCTGGCGATGTGGGTCAGCCGCAAAGACATCCAGCTGCATCCGGGCGACTCCTATGTCGTCGATGGGGTGACGTTTCACGAGTCCGAACGCGGTCGCGCCTCGTTCACCACCGAGGGCACCACGGGCCTGCCGGCGGGCGGCGAGATGGAGTTCGTCGACTGCGCCAACTCCGACGAGTCCGCGCTGCTCTCGTTCGAGCGCTGGGCGCCCGGCATGCCGTGGGAGGTTTCGACCGGCAAGCCCGTGCTGACGGGCGAGCTGACCGTGTATCCGGCGCCCCCGCCCTCGTCCCCCTAGGGCGCGTCGGTGCCCCTTCATCAACTCGCCGTGGCCCCTTCGGACGTCTCCGGGCAGAAGCTCGGACTCGCGCTCAACGCGCCCGCACCGCCGCCGCTGGCGACCTGCCTTCTGCGCCACCCCGGTGGCGGCGCCCTGCGGCTGGGGGTCCTGGGCGCATCGCACGTCGTCACCGTCGAGCACGGCGCGGACCGGTTCTCCGAAGAGGTCTCCTGCACGGCACGCGGCCTCGGCGTCGACCTCCCGGAGCACACGGCCGCGCCCGGCTACTCCCTGCAGTCCCGCACCGACTCCTACGACGAGGCGGCCTTCCGCCGCATGGCGCGCGACCTTCGTGACCGGTGTGCGCGGGAAAAGGGTTGGCTCGGTGGCACTTTCCCCGGCGACGACGCCGCGCTGACCGCGCTGGCCGCCGAACCCGACGGCGCCGGCTGGTATTGGCAGACCTGGCACCTCTACCCGCGCAGCCCTTTTGGATCCGGCGGCGACGTGGTCCACACGGTGAGCCGGTGGCACCCGTGAGCCGCAATCGCCTGTTCGTCATCGCCGGTGCGCTGGCCGTCGCCGCCGTCGCCTGCCTGGTGCCCGGAATCATCTTGTCGCAGAAGAACATTGCTTCCTACATCGCGAGCCACTATCACGAGTACTCCCACGACGCGAACGGGAAGCGCTACGAATGCAGCGGACCTCCCGACGACGTGGCCGACACGCTCGCCGAGTATCAGGCCCCCGAGGCGCGGGCCGCCAACGGCGACAGTGAGTACCTGCGCTACAGCAGCAACATCGTGATCGTCGGCCCCGACGGCAATCGCCCGTGCAGCATCCGCTTGGAAGGCCTGAACGCCGGATACAGCCACGGCGCCTTCATCTTCCTGGGCCCCGGATTCACCCCCGGCTCACCCTCGGGCGGCGCCGGAGGTACGCCCGGCGGCCCCGGCGGAACCAAGTGACGGCTCACCACCACAAAGGAGAAAACCATGTACCTCGCCGTCGAGATCGGCACCGTCGACCTCAACCCCGTCCTGAAGGGCGCAGTCGCAACGATTTTGTACTTCCTGGTGGGCATGGCAGTGCTGCTTGTGGGGTTCTACGCGGTCGACGTGTTGACCCCCGGCAATCTGCGCCGGCTGGTGTTCATCGACCGCCGCCCCAACGCCG
Source organism: Mycobacterium sp. 852002-30065_SCH5024008 (assembly GCF_001665645.1). NCBI lineage: Bacteria > Bacillati > Actinomycetota > Actinomycetes > Mycobacteriales > Mycobacteriaceae > Mycobacterium > Mycobacterium sp. 852002-30065_SCH5024008. The sequence continues at coordinate 12,816 of NZ_LZSZ01000090.1, forward strand.
TCATGGTCGCGGGTGCGATGTATATCGCCCTGTCCATGGTCATCATCACCGCCATCGCGAACAGCTATAGCCAGCTGGGCCAGGGGCTCGTCGGCGTGGCGGTGTACGGGCTGATGGGCGTGATCCTGCTGGGGATAGCGCTGCTCACGATGCACCTTTTGATACCGGGCAGTTTCCACGAGCACATCGACGAGCCGGAGCTGCATCCGGGATCGTTCGCGGTGGCGCTGATATTGCTCGCCGTGGGAGGGGTCACGGCCGCTGCGGTGTCATGACGTCCGTTGATCTGCCGGTGCCAGAGGTGAGCCGGCCCGCGGAGCCTTCGGTGCGCTGGCGCGCCGTGCTGCTGGCCGCCGTAGCGGCATGTGCGGCGTCAGGCATCGTCTACGAACTCGCGTTGCTCACGCTGGCGGCGAGCCTCAACGGCGGCGGCATCGTCGCCACCTCACTGATCGTCGCGGGCTACATCGCCGCGCTCGGCGTGGGCGCCCTGTTGGTCAAGCCGCTGCTGGCGCACGCGGCGATCGCGTTCATCGCGGTGGAGGTGCTGCTGAGCATCGTCGGCGGGTTGTCCGCGGCGGCGCTGTACATGGTGTTCGCCTTCATCGACGACGAGTCGATGTGGATGCTGGCGGTGGGCACCGCCCTGATCGGTGGGCTGGTCGGCGCCGAAGTGCCGCTGCTGATGACGATGCTGCAGCGCGGCCGCAGTGGCGAGGCGCCCGACACGGGCCGGACGCTGGCCAACCTCAACGCCGCCGATTACCTCGGCGCGCTGCTGGGCGGACTGCTGTGGCCGTTCCTGCTGCTGCCGCAGCTGGGCATGATCCGCGGCGCGGCGGCCACCGGCATCGTCAATCTCCTGGCGGCGGCCGTGGTGGCGATCTTCGTGCTGCGCCGAGTCGTTTCGGCCCGCCAACTGGCGACGGCGCTGTGCGCGCTCGCCGCCGCGCTCGCCCTCCTCGTCACGCTGCTGGCGCGTTCGGCCGACATCGAGACCACGAGCAGGCAGCGCCTCTACGCCGACCCGATCATCGCCTACCAACACTCGGCCTACCAGGAGATCGTCGTCACCCAGCGCGGTAACGACATGCGCCTTTACCTGGACGGGGGCCTGCAATTCTCCACCCGGGACGAGTACCGCTACACCGAAAGCCTGGTCTACCCCGCGCTCGGGGCGAGCGGGCGATCGGTCCTCGTCCTCGGGGGCGGCGACGGGCTGGTGGCCCGCGAGCTACTGCGTCAGCCGGGCCTCACGAGGATCGTGCAGGTGGAGCTCGACCCCGCGGTGATTCAGTTGGCGCGCACCACGATGCGCAGGGCCAACGGCGGCTCGCTGGACAGCCCGCGGGTCAAGGTGGTGATCGACGACGCGATGCGCTGGTTGCGCTCGCCGCACCCGGACGTCGTCCCGCCCGGCGGCTTCGACGCGGTCATCGTCGACCTGCCCGACCCCGACACCCCGGTCCTGGGCCGGCTGTATTCGACCGAGTTCTACGCACTTGTCGGGCACGCGCTCGCCGAAGATGGCCTGATGGTCGTGCAGGCGGGCAGCCCGTTCTCGACGCAGACCGCGTTCTGGCGCACCGCCTCGTCCATCCGCGCGGCCGGCTACGCGGTGACGCCATACCACGTGTATGTGCCGACTTTCGGTGACTGGGGTTTCGCGCTGGCGCGCCGTGGGGGAAGCGCGCCCACGCCCACCGTGCCGCCCAACGCGCCCCCGCTGCGTTTCCTGAACCAGCACGTCCTCGACGCCGCCACGGTGTTTCCCGACGACACCCGCCCCCGCCCGCTTGAGCCGTCGACGCTGGACAATCCGCGGATCGTCGACGACATGCGGCACGGTTACGACTAGATCTGGCTCACTCCTCGTCGAGAGCGGCGAGCACCTCGTCCGACAAATCGACGTTGGTCCAGACGTTCTGCACGTCGTCGCTGTCCTCTAGGGCGTCGACGAGCTTGAACACCTTCCGGGCGCCGTCGACGTCCACCGGCACGCTGACCGAAGGCTGGAAGCTGGCCTCAGCGGACTCGTAGTCGATCCCGGCGTCCTGCAAGGCGGTGCGCACCGCGACCAGATCGGTTGGCTCCGAGATGATCTCGAAGCTCTCACCGAGGTCGTTGACGTCCTCGGCGCCGGCGTCGAGAACCGCCGTCAGCACGTCGTCTTCAGTGAGCCCGTTCTTCTCCAGCGTGACGACGCCCTTGCGGGTGAACAGATACGAGACCGAGCCCGGATCGGCCATGGTGCCGCCGTTGCGGGTCACCGCCACCCGGACCTCGCCGGCCGCGCGGTTGCGGTTGTCGGTCAGGCATTCGATCAGCACCGCCACGCCGTTGGGCCCGTAGCCCTCGTACATGATCGTCTGATAGTCGGCGCCGCCGGCTTCCTCGCCGGCGCCGCGCTTGCGGGCACGCTCGATGTTGTCGTTGGGCACCGAGGTCTTCTTCGCCTTCTGGATGGCGTCGTAGAGCGTCGGGTTGCCCGCCGGGTCCCCACCGCCGGTCCGCGCGGCGACCTCGATGTTCTTGATGAGCCGGGCGAACTCCTTGCCTCGGCGCGCGTCTTTGACGGCCTTCTGGTGCTTGGTGGTGGCCCACTTGGAATGGCCGCTCATTGGTGTCTCTTACCTCTTCTGTCTTCGAAAGTTCGCCAGATGAGTCTACGTGGACGGCCGGCGGCGATTGCCCGGCCGCTCCCCTGGCGGCCCAGCCGCCCCAGCAGTCACAAGAACGCGGGTATGCGCTGTCACGAAGGTGCGTCAGGCGTCGCCGTTGACGATGTCCACGAAGAGCTGGTGGACGCGCCGGTCGCCGGTCATCTCGGGGTGAAACGCCGTCGCCAGCTTCGCGCCCTGCCGCACCGCGACCGTGTGCCCCGACGCTTCGGCCAGCGCCTGCACGTCGTCGCCGGCCCGCTCCACCCAGGGGGCGCGGATGAACACCGCGCGCACCGGACCGTCCAAACCGACGAACGGTATGTCGCCCTCGAACGAGTCAACCTGCCGTCCAAAGGCGTTGCGCCGCACCGTCATATCGATCGCACGCAGCGGCAGCGCCTCCCGGCCGCCCGCGCCGGCGTCGAGGATTTCGCTGGCCAGCAGGATCATGCCGGCGCACGCGCCATAGGCCGGCAGCCCGTCGGCCAGCAGCCCGCGCAGCGGCTCCAACAGGTCGAGGTCGAGCAGCAGGTGGCTCATGGTGGTGGATTCGCCACCGGGAATGACCAGCCCGTCGACCTTCTCCAGCTCCGCGCGGCGCCGCACCGGCATCGACTCGGCCCCCGCTTCGCGCAGCGCCGCCAGGTGCTCGCGGGTGTCGCCCTGCAGCGCCAGCACCCCGATCAGGGGACGGCTCACGGCTGGAATCCGCGCGGGAAGCGGGTCAGCCCCTCCTGCATGACCGCCGCCACCATCTCGCCGGACTGGGTGAAGATCTTGCCCTGGCATAGCGAGCGACCGCCGCTGGCCGACGGCGACGACTGGTCGTAGAGCAGCCACTCGTCGGCCCGGAACGCCCGCATGAACCACATCGCGTGATCCAGCGACGCCACCTGCAGGTGCTGGCGGACGTCGAGGTGGTTGACCTGCGCCGACCCCAGGAGAGTGAGGTCGCTCATGTAGGCCAGCGCGCAGATGTGCAGCACCGGGTCATCCGGCAGCGGGTCGCGGTGGCGAAACCACACCTGCTGCTGGGAGGCCTTGCCGGGCGACAGCTGCAGGCGCTCGCGCGGCACGATGCAGACGTCCCATTCCTCGAACTGCTTGAAGCCGGCGTCGTCGAACACCTTGATCGAGTCCAGCCCGGGCAGCCCGTCGGGCGGCGGCGCGGCCGGCATGACGTCCTGGTGGTGGATGCCCTCCTGGTCGGTCTGGAAGGACGCCCCCATGCTGAAGATGATTTCGCCGTGCTGGATCGCGTTGACGCGCCGGGTGGCAAAGGAGCCGCCGTCGCGGGTGCGCTCGACGATGAAGACCGTGGGCTGGTTGGCGTCCCCGGGTCGCAGGAAGTAACCGTGCAGCGAGTGCACCTGATAGCGCGGGTCGACCGTGCGCACCGCCGAGACCAGTGACTGCCCGGCCACGTGGCCACCGAACGTGCGCTGGAAATATCCCGACTCCGGACTGAACACCCGACCGCGGTAGATGTTGACCTCGAGTTGCTCAAGATCAAGGATCTCTTCGATCGCCACCAATAGCCTCGGCTTACCAGCCGCGTTCGGCCAGCCGATGGGGCTGAGCGATCTGCTCGACGTTGATGCCCACCATCGGCTCGCCGAGGCCGCGCGACACCTTGGCCAGCACGTCCGGGTCGTCGTAGAACGTGGTGGCCTTGACGATGGCGGCGGCGCGCTGCGCGGGATTCCCCGACTTGAAAATCCCCGAGCCGACGAAGACGCCCTCGGCTCCGAGCTGCATCATCATCGCCGCGTCCGCGGGGGTGGCGATGCCGCCGGCGGTGAACAGGGTGACTGGCAGCTTGCCGGCCCGGGCCACCTCGACGACCAGGTCGTAGGGCGCCCGCAATTCCTTTGCGGCCACATACAATTCGTCTTCCGACATCGACGTAAGCCGCCGGATCTCGCCACCGATCGCCCGCATGTGCGTGGTCGCGTTGGAGACGTCTCCGGTGCCGGCCTCGCCCTTGGACCGGATCATCGCCGCGCCCTCGCTGATGCGGCGCAGGGCCTCGCCCAGATTGGTGGCCCCGCACACGAACGGCACGGTGAACTTCCACTTGTCGATGTGGTGGGTGTAGTCCGCGGGGGTCAGCACCTCGGACTCATCGACGTAGTCGACGCCGAGGCTCTGCAGGATCTGCGCCTCGACGAAGTGCCCGATACGCGCCTTGGCCATCACCGGGATCGTCACCGCGGCGATGATGCCCTCGATCATGTCTGGGTCGCTCATCCGCGACACGCCGCCCTGGGCGCGGATGTCGGCGGGCACCCGCTCCAGCGCCATCACGGCGACAGCGCCCGCGCCCTCCGCGATGCGGGCCTGCTCCGGGGTGACGACGTCCATGATGACGCCGCCCTTGAGCATCTCGGCCATGCCGCGCTTGACGCGCGCGGTGCCGGTTCGTCCGCTGCCGTTGGGTGACGCGGCGGTATCCACTGCTGATCTCCTTCAACCGTTGTCGCCCCAGTCTAGTGGGGGCAGGAGACGAGTTTTCCCACTGTGGGGCCCACAAAAGCGGCCGATTGGCCCTAGGCCCGTAAATCGACCCCTTGCTACACACTTCATGGTTAGTTTGCTCACATCGGGTCTTCGAACGCGACGGATAGCGGGCCACCTGGTAACGGGGATGGCGGCCGCCGACCTGGCTGAGGAGGGGTCAGGATGTTCCCGGATTTCGTGCTCTTGCCGCCGGAGATCAACTCCGCGCGGATGTATGCGGGACCGCGCTCGGGTTCGATGTGGGCGGCGGCGGCGGCGTGGGACGCGTTGGCCGCCCAGTTAGGCTCCGCGGCAAGTTCCTTCCAGTCGACGGTGTCGACCCTGACGGGTGGGGCATGGCAGGGTCCCGCGTCGATGACGATGGCGACGGCCGCCGCCCCGTACGTGCAGTGGATGACCGCGACGTCGGCGCAGGCAGAGTTGGTGGCCAACCAAACCCGGTTGTCGGCAGCCGCGTTCGAGGCGGCGTTCACCGCGACGGTTCCCCCGGAGGTGGTTGCGGCCAACCGGGCGCTGCTGATGTCGCTGATCGCGACCAACCTTCTGGGCCAGAACACCGCGGCTATCGCGGCGACCGAAGCCCAGTACGCCGAGATGTGGGCCCAGGACGTGACGGCGATGACCGCCTACGATGCCAGCACCCAGGCGGCCGAGGCGACGTGGACGCCGTTCAGCAACCCGCCCCTCACCCTGACGAGCCTGCCCACCCCGACCTTCACCTCCTTCGGGGAGCAGCTGCTCCAGGCCCTGACCCAGATGTTGACCCAGCAGCTGATGAACCCGATGTCGCAGCTGCAGATGCTCTCGACGCCCGCCCAGTTCGCGATGGAGCCCATGAACATGATGGTGGGCCAGCTGATGTCCGGCACCAATCCGTTGCTGAGCGGCGCCGGCAGCGTCCCCGCGATGGATCCGGTCATGGCGTCGACGGTCAGCCCGGGCACCGGCGGCCCCATGACCGCGCAACTCGCCGGGCGCATGGTCTCGGCCAGTACGGGCCGGGCCGGTTCGATTGGGGCGCTATCCGTCCCGGCGACCTGGGCCGACGCGGCGCCGGAGGTGGCCCCGACTCCCGCGGCCACCGTGGCACCCGGTGCCCCGGTCAGCCCCATTTCGGCGAGCCTGCCCACCACGCCGCACCTGCCCTCCACGGGCATCCCCGGGCGAGGGACGGCCACGGCCACACATTCGATCGCCGGAACGCGCGAAGGTCTGGCATCGCGCGCGGTGCCGAGTTAGTCAGGCGGAGCGCCGATGTCGTTTGTGATCACCGACCCCGACGCCATGGCGACGGCCGCCGAGGAGCTGCAAGCGATCGGCTCGTCCGTGGAGGCCACGAACGCGGCCGTGGCCGCCCCGACGACGGGAGTGCTACCGCCGGCCACGGATTCGGTGTCGGTGCGGGTGGCGGCGATGCTGGACACGCATGCCCAGCAGTACCAGGCGCTCAGCGCGCAGGCGGAACTGTTTCACAACCAGTTCGTGCAGACCCTGATCACGGCAAAGAACGCGTACGCCGAAACGGAGGCCACCAACGCGGCCGCCATGCAGTCGTCGACGGGGTCGGACAAGATCGCGCTGATCATGGGAGGCACCGGGAACCCGTCGCCGGATCTCAGGTACATGACGTCCATCGAACAGGCGTATCTCGCCCAGAATTACTCCGGGTACACCCTGGTGAGTTTGCGTACGCCTGAACAGTTTTGGCCGATTACCGGGCTCGGCAGCGAAACCTTCGGCAAGTCGGTCTACCAGGGCGTGGCAACGCTGAACAGTGCAATCCTGACGCAGACCGCCGTGGGCAATCACGTTGTCGTCGTTGGTTATTCGCAGAGCGCGACCGTTGCCAGCCTGGAAATGCGCTACCTGCAAGCTCTGCCGGCCGCCCTACGACCGAGTCAGGACCTGCTGAACTTCGTGTTGCTCGCCGATCCGAACAATCCGATGGGCGGCATCTTGACGCACTTCATTCCGGGCTTCGGGGCGTTTCACTTCGCCACCCCGCTGACGACGTCCTACGCGACCTCCATTTTCACGCTGCAATACGACGCGATCGCCGACTTCCCGCTGCATCCCTTGTGGCTCCCGTCGGACCTCAACGCCCTTTTCGGGTTCCTGGATCTGCACCACACGGTCCCCTTCCTCTCCGCGGCACAAGTCGCCAGCGCCCTCCACCAGCAGATCGGCAACCTGTCTTTCTATTTCATGCCCACCACGCAGTTGCCGCTGCTCGATCCGCTGCGCATGTTCCTGCCCATCATCGGAAATCCGTTGGCAGACTTGCTGCAACCGTTCCTCAAGCCGATCGTCGACCTGGGCTATGCGCCCGGGTTCTTCCCGGGTCCGGTGAGCATTGCCGGGTATCTCGGCCCAGGCGTTGTGTCCGGAATCGGGAACCCGCTGTTTGCGGGATTGCCGCCGTTGGTCTCCAACGGTCTCCCGAGCGGGTTCTGACCGCGTCAGCGGATCGATTGCAGCGGGCCCGGCGCCCGGCCGCCGGCCAGCGCGGCCGCATCGGTGAGAAGTTCGGACAGCTGCATCGGGTACACCGTCTCACCGGCCGCGGCCAGTCGGGCGATGTCAGCGGCATCGCACCACCGGTTGCCGTGGATGTAGCTGCGTTCCAGGTCCGTTCGGTCCGCGGCGGACGGCTCGAACCGGTGGGTGCGGTGCACGAAGTAGAACTCTTCGCTGTCGATCAAGGCGCCGTTGAACTCGAACACCTCGTCGCGCCGCCACACGGGGCCGATCATCTCCGCCGGCGCCACTCGTAACCCGGTCTCTTCGGCCAACTCCCGGGCGGCGGCCTCGGCCAGCCGCTCCCCCTTGCGCACCTCGCCGCCCACGGTGATCCACCACCTCGGCGCGCGATCGCGGGCGATGGCGGGATCCGAACCGCGCAGCAGCAGCACCGCGCCGGTCTGGTCGAGCAGCACCACGCGCGCGGACGTACGGTGGCTGAGCACCCCGTGGTCGCCGTGGGCCAGCGCGTGCGGCCGCTCGACGATCTCGAAATAGCTGGGCAGCGCGGCCGTTCCGCCGAGACGGAGCGTCCGCACCAGGAATCGTTCGCGCAGTGCCAGGGTGTCTCGGACGGCGTCGTTGTGGAAGCGGCGGGCCAGCACCACCCTGGCCTCGGCGTCGGCCAGCTCGGCGATCAGCCCGGTCGGCAGCGACGCCGGATCGACGATCGCCAGCGCGGCCGAGAGCTCGTTCTCGCACGACTCACGCGCCTGCCGGGGCGCGGCCTCGGCGGCGTCGGCCAGCGCGGCCAGCCGCCTGCCCTCCGAGGCACCGCCGTAGGCGTCGATGGCGACCGCACGCGCGACAACCGCGCGCCGCGCCAGCGCACCGTCGAGCGCCTGCCACGACAGGTCGTAGCGGACGTGCAACCGGTCCAGCCGGTTGGCCGTCTGATAGGCCCAGGCACCCAATATCGCGAGGAGCCCCACGAGTATCGCGATGGGGACGATCAGCCACGTCATTAGCTCGCCACCTCGACCTTGGCACCGGACGCGGCGACCGTCTCGTATACCCGCATGATCTGGCTGGCCACCACCGACCAGTCGTAGCGCTGGACCGCGGCCGAACCGGCCGCCACGTAGCGTTCGCGCAGCACATCGTTTTCTAGCACCGAAACAAGGGCATCCGCGAGCGCTACGCCGTCGCCTACCGGCACCAGGCACCCAACTTCGCCGTCACACAACACGCGCCGGAAGGCGTCCAGGTCGCTGGCCACCACGGCGGTGCCGGCGGCCATCGCCTCGACCAGGACGATGCCGAAGCTCTCGCCGCCAAGGTGCGGCGCGCAGTACACGTCGGCGCTGCGCATCGCCGAGGCCTTCCCGGCGTCGTCGACCTGACCCAAAAAGCGAATATGCTTCACCAATTCGCCTGCCTGGCCGCGCAATTCATCCTCGTCACCGCGGCCGACGACGAGCAGCTGCACATCCGGCAAGCGCTGGACCACCCCGGGTAGCGCATCGAGCAGGACCGACATGCCCTTGCGGGGCTCGTCGTAGCGGCCCAGGAACAGCACCGTCTTGCCCGGCCGCGGGTAGCCGTCCAGCCGCGGTGCCGAGGCGAACGAGTCGACGTCCACCCCGTTGGGGATCTCGACCGCGTCGGTGCCCAACGCCTCCATCTGCCAACGGCGGGCCAGGTCGGATACGGCGATCCGGCCGACGATCTTCTCGTGCATCGGGCGCAGGATGCCCTGAAACACCGTCAGCGTCAGCGACTTGGTGGTTGAGGTGTGAAACGTCGAAACGATCGGCCCCGCGGCGATGTTCAGGGCCAGCATCGACAAGCTTGGCGCGTTCGGCTCGTGCAGGTGCAGGACGTCGAAGTCGCCTTCGGCAAGCCACTTTTTGACCTTGCGGTGGGTGGCCGGGCCGAACCGCAGCCGGGCCACCGAGCCGTTGTAGGGAATGGGGACGGCCTTGCCGGCGGACACCACGTAGTCGGGCAGGGCCGCCTGCGGCGAAGCCGGCGCGAGGACGCTCACCTCGTGCCCGCGCCGGCGCATCACCTCGGCCAGCTGCAGGACGTGCGACTGCACCCCGCCCGGCACGTCGAACGAGTATGGGCAGACCATCCCGATCCGCATCAGGTCTCCCTGAGCCGCGCCTGCTTGGCCTCCGACAGGTCTGCCAGCCACTGCGGTTGCAGCATGTGCCAGTCCTCGGGGTGCGCGGCGATGTTCTTGGCGATCTGGTCCGCCAGCGCCTGGGTGATGACGCCGACGTCGCCGCTGCTGCAATCCAGCGGCGGCTGCATCCACACCCGCGAGCGGTCGTCCTCGAACCAGCAATGCGACGGCAGCAGCGCCGCCCCGGTCTCGATCGCGAGCTTCGCCGGGCCCGCGGGCATCCGCGTGGGTTCGCCGAAGAAGTCGACCTGGACCCCGGTGCGGGTCAGGTCGCGCTCGGCCATCAGGCATACCACCCCGTTGTCGCGCAGCCGCTCGCACAGCACCTCGAAGGGTGGTCGTTCCCCGCCGGACAGCGGCAGCACCTCGAAGCCGAGGCTTTCGCGGAAGGCGATGAAGCGCCGGTACAGCGACTCCGGTTTGAGCCGCTCGGCAACCGTGGTGAAGGTGCCGTGTGTCTGCGCGAGCCATACCCCGGCCATGTCCCAGTTGCCGCTGTGCGGCAAAGCGCATATCGCGCCGCGGCCCGCGGCCAGCGCCGCCGCCAGATTGTCCTGCCCCGCGACCGACTCGTGGAGCTGGCTCGCCAGCTTGCGGTGGTCCATCGTGGGCAGCCGGAACGCCTCCCGCCAGTAGCGGGCGTAGGAGGCCAGCGAGGCCCGCATCAACTCGTCGGGCACCTCGGCCGCCGGCACGCCGATGACGCGGGCCAGGTTCTTGCGCAGTTGGTCCGGGCCGCCGCCACGGGCGGCATAGCGCGCTCCCGCCCCGAACACGGTGCGCGCGGCAAACTCCGGCATCGCCCGCACCGCCATCCAGCCGGCCGCGTACCCCCAGTCGCTCGCGGTGCCGGATGCCAGGCGGCGGGGGGTGCCGATCAGACTCATGCCCGGGATCACGGCATGCGCTCCGTCGCGCCGGGCGAGGTCCAGACCGTGCGCAACCGCTGTACGCAGGTGACCACGCTGGCCGCCGCCAGCAGCCACATCGCCACCGGCAGCGCGGGCGGCCAGGCAACGAAGGGAAAGTCGGACACACCGGCACCTAACAGCACGATGATCAACCTTTCGGGTCGTTCGATGATGCCGCCGTCGCCGCGCAATCCGCTGGCTTCGGCCCGCGCCTTGATGTAGGAGATGACCTGCGACGTGACGAGACAGATCAACGTCGCCACCGCCAGCAGCTTGTCGTGCATGCCGAAGGCGATCCACCACAGCAACCCGCAGAACACCGCGCCATCACTGACGCGGTCGCACGTGGCGTCCAGCACGGCGCCAAAACGCGTGCCGCCGCCTCTTTCCCGGGCCATCGCCCCGTCGAGCATGTCGAACAGCACGAAGAACCACACCACGCAACCACCGGCGAACAGCTTGCCCATCGGGAAGAGCGTGAGCGCCCCCGCCACAGATCCGGTGGTGCCCAGGACGGTGACCACGTCCGGCGTCAATCCCAGCCGCAGGCATGCCCTGGCGGTGGGAGTGGTGAGCCGCGCGAACGCCGCCCGCGACAGGAACGGCACCTTACTCATGACTGGTTTGCCCACTCCGTGGCCAGCAGCTGGCGGGTTTCGCGCAGCAACTGCGGGATCACCTTGGACCCGCCGATGATGGTGATGAAGTTCGCGTCGCCGCCCCAGCGCGGCACGACGTGCACGTGCAGGTGTTCGGCCAGCGACCCGCCCGCCGAGGTGCCCAGGTTGAGGCCGACGTTGAAGCCGTGCGGCCGCGACACGTTCTTGATGACGCGAATCGCCTTCTGCATGAAGGCCATCAGCTCCGCGCTCTCCTCGACGGTGAGGTCCTCGAGCTCGGACACCCGCCTATACGGGACCACCATCAGGTGCCCGGGGTTGTACGGGTAGAGGTTGAGGACGGCATAGACGAGCTCGCCCCGCGCGACCACCAGGCCTTCCTCGTCGGACAGTTGCGGGATGTCGGTGAAGGGCTGCTCGGTCTTGCCGTTATCGCGCTTCATCGGCGCTTCGGCCAGATACGTCATCCGGTACGGCGTCCAGAGGCGTTGCAGGTGGTCACTTTGGCCGACGCCCGTGTCCAGGATGGCGTCGTCGGCGCGTTCCTCTTCGGTCACTGTCTACTCACCGCCGGCCATCTTTACGAGTTCGGCTGTGGGAACGGCATTTTGGCGATCGGCGATCCAAGCCACGATGGCGTCGACGGCGCTGTCCCGTGGTACACCGTTGATCTGCGTGCGGTCACCGAAGCGGAAGCTGACGGCATCGGCCTCGACGTCGCGGTCACCGGCCAGCAACATGAACGGGACGCGCTGGTTGGTGTGGTGCACGATCTTCTTGGCCATCCGGTCGTCGCTGGCATCCACCTCCACCCGCAGACCGTGCGATTTGAGCTGCGCGGCAATGCTTTCCAGGTAAGGCACGTGTTCGTCGGCGACGGGGATGCCGACCACCTGCACGGGCGCCAGCCACGCCGGAAACGCGCCGGCGTAGTGCTCGGTGAGGATGCCGAAGAACCGCTCGATGGACCCGAACAACGCGCGGTGGATCAGCACCGGCCGCTGACGCGAGCCGTCGGCGGCGGTGTATTCGAGTTCGAAGCGTTCCGGCATGTTGAAGTCGAGCTGGATGGTCGACATCTGCCAGCTCCGGCCCAGCGCGTCCTTGACCTGCACCGAGATTTTCGGGCCGTAAAACGCTGCGCCGCCGGGGTCGGGAATCAGCTCCAGCCCGGAGGCCACGCCGACGTCGCGCAGGACCTCGGTGGCCTCGTCCCATATCTCGTCAGATCCGGAGTACTTCTCCGGGTCCTTGGTGGACAGCTCGAGATAGAAGTCGTTGAGCCCGTAGTCGGCCAGCAGATCGAGCACGAAATGCAGCACCGACGCCAGCTCGTCACGCATCTGCTCGCGCGTGCAGTAGATGTGCGCGTCGTCCTGAGTCATGCCGCGCACCCGGGTCAGGCCGTGCACCACGCCGGATTTCTCGTAGCGGTACACGCTGCCGAACTCGAAGAGCCGCAACGGAAGTTCGCGATACGACCGTCCGCGCGACCGGTAGATCAGGTGGTGCATCGGGCAGTTCATCGGTTTGAGGTAGTAGTCCTGGCCCGGCTTGCGCACCGTGCCGTCCTCGTTGAACTCAGCGTCGAGATGCATCGGCGGGTACATTCCGTCGGCGTACCACTCCAGGTGACCCGACGTGACGTACAGCTGCGCCTTGGTGATGTGCGGCGTGTTGACGAACTCGTACCCCGCCTCGATGTGCTTGCGCCGCGAGTACTCCTCCAGCTCCCTGCGCACGACGCCGCCCTTGGGGTGGAAAACCGCCAGCCCGGAACCGATTTCGTCGGGGAAGCTGAACAGGTCCAGCTCGCTGCCGAGCTTGCGGTGGTCGCGGCGCTGGGCTTCCGCGAGCAGCTCGAGATGGTGGTCCAGCGCCTCCTGGGACTCCCACGCGGTGCCGTAGATGCGTTGCAGGCTGGCGTTTTTCTGGTCACCCCGCCAATAGGCGGCGGAGCTTCGGGTCAGCTTGAACGCCGGGATGTGCTTGGTGGTCGGGATGTGCGGCCCGCGGCACAGGTCGCCCCAAACCCTATCCCGGGTGCGGGGATTGAGGTTGTCGTAGGCGGTGAGCTCGTCGCCGCCGACCTCCATGATGTCGGGGTCGCCGGACTTGTCGTCGACGAGTTCGAGCTTGTACGGCTCGTTGGCCAACTCCGAGCGGGCCTCGTCTTTGGACTCGTAGACGCGGCGCTCGAACAGCTGTCCCTCTTTGACGATCTGGCGCATCCGTTTTTCCAGCGCCGCCAGGTCCTCGGGGGTGAACGGCTCCGCCACATCGAAGTCGTAATAGAAGCCGTCGGTGATGGGCGGCCCGATGCCCAACTTGGCGTGCGGGAACAGACCCTGGACGGCCTGGGCCAGCACGTGCGCGGCCGAATGCCGGATGACGCTGCGGCCCTCGTCGGTGTTGGCGGCGATCGGGGCGACCTCGACGTCGGCTTCGGGCACCCAACTCAGGTCGCGCAACTTGCCGTCGGCGTCGCGCACCACGACGACCGCGTCCGGGGCACCCCGGCCCGGCAGCCCCGCCTCCCGCACTGCGGCCGCCGCGGTAGTGCCGGCAGGAACCCGGATCGGGGCCTGCGGCGATCGCGAGCCCGGCTCGCCCGGGCGCTGCGGGTCGCCGCCATCGGCCTGCGGCGATCGCGAGCCCGGCTCGCCCGGGCGCTGCGGGTCGCCGCCATCGGCCTGCGGGGTGGGCTGTGCGGCGGCACTCATCGGGTCAATTCTCCAGGCTTGGACATGTCGGAACGATCGCGACCATGCTATCCGTGTGGCCGACCACCACCCCACACCGCCGGGCCAACACTGATTGACCCCTCGGTCGAAGTGCGCCTACCGTGCCAGCGTGGTTACCACCATCGAACGGTTGGCGGGGTGGGCCGCTGACCTGCGTCTCGACGATGTCCCCGACGCCGTGGTCGACCTGTGCCGCACCCAACGCCGATCCGTGTTCGCGGCCACGGCCGCATCGGCCCGCGACGTCGCGTCGCGGCGCGTGCTCGCCGGCGTCGAAAGCTGGGCCGGCGATGGACCCGCGGTGGTGCCGGGATTACACCGTTCCGTTGCCGTCGACGACGCCCTCTACGCCGCGGCCGCGTTGTCGATCGCGCTCGACTTCGACGACTACATGTGCTTCGCTCACGCCGGCCACTCCGCCGTATGGGTACCGGTACTCCTCGCCGCCGAGACCGGCGCCGCGGCGGCCGAGCAACTAACCGCCCAGGTGGCGGCCAACGAGCTCGAGGCCCGCCTGGGCGGCGCCTGCCTGCTCGGGCCGCTCAATGGTCAGTTGTGGTCGTTCGTGCATGCCGCCGGAGCCGCCGTCGGCGCCGGGCGGCTGCTTGGACTCGATGCGGACCGGCTGGCGCATGCCCTGGCCCTTGCTCTCTACCAGGCTCCCCGCGCCACCGTGCCCGGGTTCATGGCCCCCGATTCGAAGCTGCTGACGGCAGCGGAACCGACCCTGGCCGGTGTCCGGGCCGCCCGCCTGGCCGCCAACGGCGTCACCGGCCCCCTGGATGCCCTCGACCACCCGCAAGGCTTCTTCGATGCGTTCGCCTACGCGCCGCTGCCCGCACTTCTGGGTGGGCTCGGCACCGGTTGGGCGACACGGACTCTGAGCGTCAAGCGGTATCCGGGCTGCGCTTATGTCGACACGACCGTCGACGCGCTGCACGAACTCGGGCCGCCGCCACCCGACGAGGTCGCGTCGGTGGTCGTCGATGCGGGCGTGCTGACGTGCGGGATGGATGCCATGTCGCACGGGTACACGGCCGAGCGCGTGCCCACACCGGTGACTATCAACTTCTCGATCCCGTGGACCGTTGCCGCCACGCTTGTTGCCGGCCGGCTCACGCCGGACGAAGTCAACGAGGAATGGCTGGCCGGCCACCACCGCGAACTCGCCGAGGTCGCCGCCCGGGTGTCGTTGCGGCACGACTGGTCGCTCACCCTGCGGACGGCCGAAGCGATGGCACCGCTCCTTCCGGTTCGCGCTATGACAGTCGGCACGCCAACCCGCCGGCTGCTCGGCGCCGTCCGGCGAACTCGCAGGGAACACAAGGGCGTTCGCTTCGCCCTCGGCGACGGCATCGCTCTGCTCCGCGCCCTGCGAGATGGCCGAGTCGGCGCGGCCGGACGAGCGGCGACAGGACAGTTGTGGGCGCCGGCAGCGCTTGACGCGTTCACCATGACTTTCCCGGCCCGGGTGCGGGTGAGGTTGCGCGACGGCCAGGAGTTAGCGGCCGAATGCGGTGTTCCCCACGGCGGAGCCGGCAATGTGAAAACCAGTCCCGATGCCGTCAGCCGCGAAAAGCTTTTGGCGAGTGGACCTGCGGTGTGGGGCCAAGAGCGGTGTGACGACATCGTCGAGGCGATTGACGCCGACGCCGACGACCTGTGGCGCCTGCTGGGCCGTCAGGGCTGACCCGGCTTGAGCCGCACGAACAGCGCGTTGGCTTCGGTCAGCAGCGTGTCGCCGTCGGCCAACCGGCCGGAGACGAAGATCTTGCGCCCGTCCACCCGGTCGATGCCGGCGTCGAACTGCAATTCCTTCTCGATCGGCACGATGTGGCGGTAGTCGATCTTCAGGTAGGCCGTGCGCTGGTAGGGACCCCCGGTGAGCACCGAGGACGTCAACCCGAGCACGCTGTCGAACAGCATGCCCAGGCAGCCGCCGTGCACGGCGCCGTTGCGGCCCAGGTGAAACCGGGCGAACCGGGCCGACCCCTGGATGCGGCCGTCCTCGGTCTTGCGGGCCTTCATGGGCACGGACAGGATGTTGCCGCGCATCGGCAGGTCCATGCGGCGCCCCGACGGGGACGCCCACTCGTCGGCGTCGAACGGAGTCAGCAGTGTCGACACCTTGTCCAGCAGGTTGGCGGCCTCGGTGATCACCGCGTCGGGCGCGTCGACGGCGCGGGCATGGTCCTGCAGCGTGCGCACGGCATCGATGAACCTGCCGTAGTCGGGCCCGCCCTTGGTCGTCGGCTCCGGCGGGTTGAACCCGCCGCCGCGGTGCTGCTGATGTTCCGCCACCAGCACACCGTATTGCGCGGGAGAAGGCGCGGCGCGGTCAGACCGTCTGTTGAGCCCCGGCCGCCGAGAGGGTTTCGAATTCGTCGTCGGTCAGTGTGATCTCGGCGGCGGCCACGTTTTCCTCCAGGTGCGCCACCTTCGAGGTGCCCGGAATCGGCAGCATCACCGGCGACCGTTTCAGCAACCAGGCCAGCGCCAGTTGCGACGGGCTCGCGTGGTGCTCGCCGGCGATGCGCTGCAGCGGGCCGTCGGGGGCGGCCAGCGGCCCGGCCGCCAGCGGGAACCACGGGATGAAGCCGATGCCCTGCCTGGTCGCGGCGTCCAGCAGCGGTTCGGCGCCGCGGGCGGCCAGGTTGTACATGTTCTGCACCGACACGATCTCGGTGGTCCGCTGGGCCTCCGTGAGTTGGTCGACGTTGATCTCGGACAGGCCGATGTGGCGGATCTTGCCCTCGTTCTTCAGCGTCAGCAGCTCGCCCACCTGGTCGGCGAGGGGGAAGTCGGGGTCGATGCGGTGCAGCTGGAACAGGTCGATGGTGTCGACGCCGAGGCGGCGCAGGCTCATCTCGCATTCCTGGCGCAGATAGGTCGGGTTGCCCAGCGGGATCCAGACGTCCGGTCCGGTGCGCAGCAGCCCCGCCTTGGTCGCGATCACCAGGCCCTCGTAGGGATGCAGCGCCTCCCGAATGATGTCTTCGGATATGTAGGGGCCGTAGGAGTCCGCGGTGTCGATGAAGTTCACGCCGAGCTCGACGGCGCGGCGCAACACCCGGACGCATTCGTCGCGGTCGGCCGGCGGGCCCCAGACACCCTTGCCGGTCAGGCGCATGGCGCCGAACCCGAGCCGGTTTATGGTCAGGTCGCCGCCGAGGGTGAAGGTTCCGGACGCTTCTGCAACAGTTTTCGAGTTTTGTGCGGTCACTTTTACGACCGTACGCCGGAAATGTCGCCGCGCATCTCGGCGTGGCAAGCTGAGCGGGTGGACTTAGCAGCGCTCGAGGAACTCCCGCTGACCTATCCCGAGGTGGGGGCGACCGCATCCGGCAACTTGCCCGCGGGATACGGCCACCTGCACACGGAGAGTCAGATCGGCACGGGTCAGCAGCGCTTCGAGCGGGCCGCCGACGCCGTCATGCGCTGGGGCATGCAGCACGGGGCCGGGCTGCGGGTGCGGGCCAGCTCCGACATCGCGGAGGTCGGCACAGTTGTGGTGGTGCGCATGGGTTTTCTGCCCGCGCCATGCCGCGTGGTGTACGTCGTCGACGAGCCCGACATCCGTGGATTCGCCTACGGCACGTTGCCGGGACATCCGGAGTCCGGCGAGGAGCGCTTCGTCGTCCGGCGCGACCCCGTCACCTCCGCGGTGTTCGCGGAGGTGACGGCGTTCTCGCGGCCCGCGACCTGGTGGAGTAAAGCCGCGAGGCCAGTGGTGTCGGTGGCCCAGCGCGTCATCGCCAAACGCTATCTGCGCGGGGTCTGAGCCGGCCGGTTACCGGCGCCCGATGCTGCCGGTGTGCACGCCCTGCGCCAGCCGGGCGAGTGCGATGGCGCCGACCAGCAGACCGAAGTCGCGCAGCGCCACGTCGTAGAAGCCCGGCCCGGTGACGAGGTCGACGATGATCCCGGCCAGCCACGCCGCGACCACCCATGCGCCGAACCGTGGCACAACGGCGACCAGCACGCCGGCCACGATCTCGATGACGCCCACCAGATACATGCATTGATCGGCGGTCCCGGGCACCAGGTCGTTGATCCAGCCGGCCAGGTACATGCTCCAGTGATGCGGATGGGTCAGCACGTTGAAGAACTTGTCCAGCCCGAAGACTATGGGCGCGATGGTGAAAACGGTGCGCAGGGCGTAGTACGCCGACAGCGCCGGGTCCTTCAATTGGGCGGTGAGCGGTGGGGTGGCGTTGGTGGTGCTCATGGATTCCTCCTTCTAACAGATAATAGTCTGAACGTTAGAACCTGTAGACTGTAGCGTCAAGAGTTTTATCCGTTAGAAATGGCTGTTGACGTGGACGACGACTCCCTGGAACGCGACGCCGCCGGCATCGGGGCGCTCGCCGACCCGGTGCGCCGCGAGCTCTACCGGTTCGTGTGCGCCCAGCCGGCGCCGGTGAGCCGCGACCAGGCGGCCGACGCGGTTGGGATTGCGAACCACCAGGCCAAGTTTCACTTGGATCGGTTGACCGCCGAGGGCCTGCTGGAAAGCGACTACGCGCGCGTGACCGGCCGATCCGGACCGGGCGCGGGGCGGACGTCCAAGCTGTATCGCCGGGCGGGCCGCGACATCGCGGTCAGCCTCCCCCAGCGCGAGTACGAATTGGCGGGACGCTTGATGGCGAAAGCAATTGCCGCGTCCTCCTCCACGGGTGCGCCCGTTGTCGAGCTCCTCAACGGGGTCGCGCACGACTACGGGCAGACCATCGCCGCCACGTCGCGCCGGCCCACCAGCCCGGCCGCCGGACTCAAGTTCGCCGTCAAGGTCTTGAGCCGATACGGCTACGAACCCCGCGCCGTCGGCCGCAGGATCGAACTCGCCAATTGCCCGTTCCACGCGCTCGCGCAGGAGCAGACCGAACTGGCCTGCAATATGAACCACGCACTCATCACCGGCGTCGCCGATGCCCTCGCGCCGCACGGTCCCGACGCCCGGCTGTGCCCGGGGCCCGACCGCTGTTGTGTCGTGCTCACCCCCGGCGACCGCTAGGCGGACGCTAGGAGCCCCAGGCGCTCAGCAAACGCTGTGCGCCCGAACATATTTCGTCGATCACCTCAGCCACCGACGCATCGTCGCGGATCATCCCGACGCCCTGACCGGCGTCCACGGGCGCGACCCGGCGGTCGTCGGCGGCGATGGAGGCCGCGAGGTCGTCGCAGGCCTGCGGATTGAGCGTGTCCTCTTTACCCGTCCAGCGCTCGACGAAGTCGTTGGTCAGCACCCGGGACGGGAATCGCGCGGGCCACGGCCGGGCCTGGGCGACGTCGAAGGCCCGGGTGACCGCTGTGTCGGTGGCCCGGGCCGCGATCAGCGCGCGGCGGCTGCCGTCGCCGGAGAGCGCCTCCGGGCACGCGGCCAGGCGGGTGCCCACCCATGCCCCGCTCGCACCGGCGGCCAGCACGGCGGCCAGGCTGCGCGCCGAAGCGACGCCGCCGCCCGCGAGGACCGGCACCGAGACGGCGTCCAGCACGGTGTCGAGCAACGGCAGCGTCGCGAGCTTCGTCTCACCGTGACCGCCACCCTCGGACCCCCGGGCGACCAGAATGTCGACGCCGGCGTCGGCCGCCTGACGCGCGCCCACACTGTCGTATACCTGTGTGGCGGTGGGGATCCCGGCGTCGTGCGCCTTGGCGACCCAGGACCAGTCGGTTCCGAAACTGACCGACAGCAGGGCCGGCCGCGCGGCCAGAGCATCCTCGAGCAGCCCCGCCTCGGTGCGCATCACCCAATCGACCAGGCCGATGCCGAACGATCCGCGCACGTGCTGCAGCTGGGTTTGCAGCAGTTCCCTGGTGGCGACGCTGCCCATGCCGACCATGCCCAGGCCGCCGGCCGCGGTCACCGCCGCGGCCAGCCGACCCCCGGCAACGCCGCCCATGGGCGCGTTGACGATCGGCACCCGCAGCCCGAACTCCCTTGACCAGGGCGTGGAAAGCATCCGGCTAGTGAACCGACGGAATGGTCTTCAGCACGGTCAGCATGACCACCGAATCCTCGACCGCAAGCAGGGCGTGCCGTTCTGTCGGGATCGCTACATAGTCGCCGGTTCTACCCTCCCAGGCGTCACCGCCGGCGGTCAGGCGCACGTGGCCCTGCAGCACCTGCAGCGTTGCCTCCGCGGGGCCGTCGTGTTCGGAAAGCTCATGGCCGCCAAGCAAAGCCAGCACGGTCTGCCGAAGTTCGTGGCTGTGGCCACCATGGATGGTGTGGGCGGCCCGCCCGCTGTGCGATTCCTTGGCCTCGGCCAGCTTTTCCGACGCGAGGCTGGTCAACGAGATCGATTCCATAGCTGAGTCCTTTGCGGTTGAACGGACACGATCAGGCCGTCAGTAGCAGTATCCCCGCCACGACCAACGCGATTACCTTGACCACCTCGAAGCCGACGTACACGTAGTGGGCTCGGGAGCGCGGACCGTCCGACCCGGCGAGCACCCTGTCCGAGCGGCGGGTCAGTCGGGGCCGCACCGCGATCAACTGCACGGCCAGCGCTCCGGCCGCGACGAAAATCGAGACGGTGACGCCCATCGTCGTCGGCCCCCCGGCCACGATCGCCACGAGAACCAGGGCGAAGCAGACCTCGACGGTGTTGAGGCCCCTGAACACCAGCCGCCCGATGCCGAGCCCGATCTGCAACGTCACGTTGGGAGCGCGGAATTTCAGCGGAGCTTCCAGGAACGAGATCGCCAGCACCATGCCGAGCCACACGAAGGTGACCGCAACCGCGATCGCCGGCCCCGTGCTCATTTGGCCGCGGTCCGCGGCGCCAGGTGCGCCACGCACAGATCCGGTTCGACGAACGCGTCGAGCCGATCGACCGACACCGGCGCCCCCCAGGCCTCCATGGCGCCTTGCATGAGGCCCAGATGCACCGGGCACACGACGGCGGTCCGATTTTCGGCCAACTCCAGGAACGGGCAGTGCCGCAGGCCGACCTGTTGTTCCCCGTCGGCCGCCCGGCGTTCGGGCGCGAAGCCGAGCTCGTCGAGCATGTTGACCAAGTGGTCGATGGCGTCGTCGGCGCTGGCGGGTTCGCTGGGCACCGCCTCCAGGCTGGCATCCAGTTTTTGCCCCCAGGCCCGGCCCGCGGCCAACGCCTTGGCACCGGCATCGCGCTCTCCGGCGAACGCCACGGCCAAGATCTCGGCGAGCAGGCGATAGTGCCGCGTGCCGCCGCGGTCCATCTGCCGGACCGCGCGGAACATCAGCGGCGGGCGGCCCGGCCCCTTGCGATCCAGCTCGACGTGCTCCACTTGCCCGTCACCGACCAGGCTGTCGAGGTGGAAGCGGACGGTATTCGGGTGCACGCCCAGCACGTCGGCGATGGCGGCGATGCTCATGGGATCGGGCGACGCCCGCAACACCCGCAGGACCGCGCGGCGGCGGCTGGCGGATTCCCCGATCGACGTCTGCGACAACTTCACGGGACCCTCACGCTCCTTCCGCTTGGTCAGCCCTCGGCTGAGCGGCCACCAAAGGCGTGTCTACACCGAGCGGACCCATCTTGGCCGCCCCACCCGGCGATCCCAAGGGCGCGTCGCGGCCCGGCAGCGTTTCAGCGAAGAACGCCTCGTTGTCGGCCAGGTACGGTCTGAGCTCCTCGGGCAGGTCGTC
The DNA here is from genome assembly GCF_001665645.1 of Mycobacterium sp. 852002-30065_SCH5024008. NCBI lineage: Bacteria > Bacillati > Actinomycetota > Actinomycetes > Mycobacteriales > Mycobacteriaceae > Mycobacterium > Mycobacterium sp. 852002-30065_SCH5024008. The sequence continues at coordinate 34,561 of NZ_LZSZ01000090.1, forward strand.
TTCGTAATAGATGGCATCGACCGGGCACACCGGCTCGCACGCGCCGCAGTCCACGCATTCGTCGGGGTGTATGTACAGCGCGCGGCCGCCCTCGTAGATGCAATCGACGGGACACTCGTCCACACAGGCGCGATCCATCACGTCGATGCATGGCTTCCCGATCACGTACGTCATGGGCTAGAGTTTACACAACATTGCTTGTAAAAACGAGAGCGTTTGGGAGAACCCGGAATGCCACCTCTGAAAAACCCTGCGCGGCAGGCGGTCTGATGATCAAGCCACAACCCGATTCCCGGGCTCCCCTGCCCGCGGCGGGCCGCGCCGACGACGCCGTCGCGGGTCATTGGCTGCTGGCCCGGCTCGGCAAACGCGTTCTTCGGCCGGGCGGCGTCGAACTCACCCGCACACTGCTGGCCCGCGCCGAGGTGGCCGGCGCCGACGTGGTCGAGTTGGCCCCCGGCCTGGGCCGCACCGCCACCGAGATCCTGGCCCGCCACCCGCGGTCGTACGTCGGCGCCGAGGGGGATCCCGACGCGGCCAACGTGGTTCGCGGCGTGCTCACCGAGCTCGGCGTCGAGAATGGCGCGGTCCGGGTCGCCGACGCGGCGGCCACCGGATTGCCGGATGCGAGCACGGATGTCGTGATCGGGGAGGCGATGCTGAGCATGCAGGGTGACGCGACCAAGCACGCCATCGTCGCCGAGGCGTCGCGAGTGCTGCGGCCGCGAGGCCGGTATGCGATCCACGAATTGGCCCTCACACCGGACACCGTCTCGGAGGAGGTCAGCACCGACATCCGGCAATCGCTGGCGCGCGCGATCAAGGTGAACGCGCGGCCGCTGACGGTCGCGGAATGGTCGGGGCTACTCGCCGACCACGGGCTGGTGGTTGACCACGTCGCGACCGCGCCGATGGCCCTGTTGCAGCCGCGCCGACTGGTCGCCGACGAAGGGCTGCTCGGCGCGCTGCGGTTCGCCCGCAACGTGCTGGTCCACCGGGACGCCCGCAAGCGGGTCCTCACGATGCGCCGCACGTTCCGCCGGCACCGCAAGCAACTGGCCGCCGTCGCAATCGTCGCCCACAAACCCTGACCCCGCGCGACATCGACTAAATGCTTTGCGCCGACGCCGGTTTCGCGTCTTCTGGGTGGGCGAGCCGATAGACCTCGATGAGGCGCGCCACATCGGTGGGCGTAACGATGCCGACCACCTGCGCGCCGTCGAACACCAGGGCACGGCTGCGGGGACCGGCCGGTGCCATCCGCTCCAGCAGGGCGGTCAGCGGCTCCTGCGGCGTGCCTGACGGCACCTCTTGCAGCGGTTGCGCGACCTGCCCCACGGTGACGGTGGCGCGCTGGCCGGGCGCGACCTCACGCAACCGACTCAACGTGATCAGACCGGTAATGGCCCCGCTCCGGTCGACGACCGGGTACGCCGAATGGCGGTCACCGAGCACATAGCGCTGGACGAAATCGTCGACGGTGATCCAACCGGGCGCGGTATGCGGCCCGGCGGTCATCGCGTCGGCGACGCGTACGCCGGAGAACATCTGCTGGGTCGATATCCGCGTCTCCTCCTCGCGACTGGCGGCGAAGATGAACCAGCCGATAAACGCCAGCCAGACACCGCCGACCACACCGCCCAACAAGAATTCGGCCAGTCCCAGCCCGATGAGGATGAAGGCGACCACCCGTCCGGCGTGCGCCGCCCCGATGCTCGCTCGCACGCTGTCCCCGTGGCGGCGCCACAGGATGGCCCGCAGCACCCGGCCGCCGTCCAGGGGTGCGCCGGGCAACAGGTTGAACAGGCCCAGCAGCAGATTGATGGCGGCCAGCCAGGAAGCGACCCCGATCACGATGGGAGCGGCGCGCACGGTATGCAGCGCCGCGACCAGCCCGCCGAAGGCGGCGGCCAGCGCGAGGCTGGTGGCCGGCCCGGCGATCGCGATCCGGAAGGCCGCCTTGGGCGTCTTGGCCTCGCCGCCGAGGGTGGTCACGCCGCCGAAAAGCCAGAGCGTCACGCTCCCCACGGACACCCCGGCGCGGCGGGCGACGACGGCATGCGCGAGCTCGTGCGCCACCAGCGACGCCAGCAGCACCAGCGCGCCGCACGCTCCGGCCAACCAGTAGGCGCCGTGCGAATATCCTTTGACGGTTCCGGGCAGCGTGCTGGCCAGGCTCCAGGTGAACAACCACAGGATGACCAGCACGCTCCAGTGGACGTTCACCGGAAATCCGGCGATCCGCCCGATTGGGATCGCGTCGCGCACGTCAAACCTCCAAAGTCGTTGAGCAGAGCCGGTTCGACTGCCGTCTCTGGCTCGAAAGTAGGGCGCCGCCGCGGCCGCCGCTAGGGCACTAGGACCCCGCGCGGGCGGCCAATCGGCCTGCGTGGGACACGGTCAGAATTCGCACCGGCGTCCCCGGCAGAAGCGGGTCCCGGGCAGCGTCGCCCGGGCCCACCACGGCTGTTGCGGGCGCCGGCTCCGGTGATGACTTTGGGCCCTATCCGCAATCTGCGCGTGACGGAATAATGGCGACGTCTGACGTAACTTGGCTGGTGCGGTTGCGGCTGAACGAAGGAGCATGGCGGCTATGGGCGGTATTCCAACGTTGTCGTTGACCGACTCTGACGTGGACGTCCTGGCTTCGGAATTCCTGCAATCGCGGTATCTCGGCCCGATTTATGCCGACTGGTCCCCCGATCGACGCCTCGACACGTTCCTGCGGCGCCGCGGCCTGTCGCGTGTTGCCGACGACGGCGACCTGTCCAATACCGTCCTGGAACGCATCATGGCCCACGTCGGCCGCGCCTCGCAGCGGGCGCGAGGCTGATTGCGACAGCGGCCCCTGGCGCCGGTGCTCAGTCGGCAACGCCTACTGCCGCTTCGAGCTCGGCCAGGCACTCCTCGGTCCACGGGATGAGCGTCTCGATATCGGGCACCACGTCGCGGCCCGCGGCATAGCCGAACCCGATCCGGTCGGCGTACGCGCATGTCGTGATGTTGAGCGCGTGACCGTCGTAGACCGTCGACACCGGATACATCTCCTCGATTCGAGCGCCGTTCCAATACATTTCGGCTACCGGTCCGCGAACGTGGGAAATCGGCAGGTTGTATCCGGTCCGGATTTTCGGCGTGAACGGCAGCAGCGGGCCGACTGCCGTCGCTGCGATGCTGCCGGCGTTCGTCAGCAGTGACGCCGCCGCTCCCCGTTTGGCCACCCAGTGCTTGCCCTCGGACATGGATCGATGGATCGCGTTCAGCCGGGCCAGTGGGTCATCCAGGTTGGTGCCCAGCGGACACATCCACAGCCCAAACCTGTTGCCGTGCTGATCGTTTCGTGCCTCATGCTCGGGGTCGCGCACCGTGATGGGGCAGACGGCCACCAGTGACCGGTTGGGCAGTTCCGCGCGATCAGTCAGCCAGCGGCGCACCACGCCGGCCGCCATCGCGGTGAGCACGTCGTTGCCGGTCACGCCGGCCGCCTGCCGCACGGCTTGGATGCGATCTTTCGCCCAGCTGCCCGCGGCGACCGCGCGCTCGGGACCCACGCGGCCGTTGAACCGGGTGTAGGGCGCCCCCAGGGGCAGCACCGTGGTGTGCCCGACCAGGGCATCCAGCACCGTCGCAACCTCGCCGGTGGCCACCCGCCCGATCAGCCCCACACTCGACGCCGCCGCACCGGTCAGCGACCGCAGCGGCGCGACCAGACGAGACACCAACCCGGCCGAAGCCGGCGGCGAAGGTTCGGGACGGCAATCGGCGTAAAACGGCGGCATCGACCGGCGGTCGGGATCACTGCTGAGCGCGTCGGTGATCATCTGAAAACCGGCCACCCCATCGGTCACGCTGTGATGCACCTTGATGTAGAACGCGAAGCGCCCCCCGTCGAGGCCGTCGATCAGATACGACATCCACATCGGCCGGCTCCAGTCGAGGCGCATCGCGTCCAGCTCCCCGATCAGCCTCCAGAACCCATCCCCGGACACCGTGCGGCGCTGGCAATGTCGGCTCACATCAACGGAATCCATGTGCCGCCAGACCCACATGCCACCGGTCTCCACACCGCGATGCGGATACCTGCGGAGCCTCGGATCGATCGGGTCGTTCCCGCCCAGCGTCTTCCGGTGCAGTTCGTCGACGTAGTCGGGCCCGGCGCCGTCAGGCGGCGACAGGATCAGCACGGCACCGACGTGCATTGGGTTGGACACCCACTCCGCGGTCATCATCGCCGCGTCCAGCGGATCCAGCGGGTTCATTCTCCACCTCCGCGACTAGGCGGGGCGGTCGCGCCGGGGCGCCGCCCCATCCAATAAGCCCGACTGCTGCAACGCAGCCTCGAGGAACCGCTGTACCGGTCGCGCACGGAAGAAGCCGGTATGACCGCCGCGGTACCAAACGATCTCCGGTTTCCCCCAGTGTTCCCACAGGCGGACCACCTGCTCGCGTGGATGCACGACCTGATCGGCGACGCCGGCGTAGATGAAGCGGCCCGGCATAGGCACGAGCGGAGCGAGCGACAGCGGCGACGTCATCCGCCCGATGGGCTCGGCGGCTTCGATCGTCCGGCGGCGCGGATCGTCGGGGCCAAGCCCGGAGTGCCGACTCAGCAGCCCGACCAGGTCTGCGACCGGGACGCCGAGAATCGCGCAGGTGAGCCCGGTTTCGAGGCTGGCGACCAACGCCGTGATGTAGCCGCCCAGCGACAGACCGTTCAACCCGATCTGCGATTCCGGCTCTTCTCGGCGTATCCAGGACAGCAACCGCCGGATGTCCCACACCGCCTGCGCAGTCGCGTGCACGTCGTCGAGGATGTCCTCGCCCGGAAACACCGCACCCTTCGGCAGGCCCCGGGCGCGGGGGCCGTGCATCGGCAGGACCGGCATGACGACGTTCAACCCGAGGTCTTCGTGTAACCGCCAGGCCCGGAACAAGGCGAGATCCAACGCGGCCCGACCCATTTCGGTTCCGTGGATGCACACCAGCCATGGGCGTGGTTGCGGATGGCGGAGCAACAGGGCGTACTCGCGGTCGTTCGCGGTGTAGCCCATCCACCGCTGTGCACCGGGTTCACCCGGCCGGGGCCGGTATCCGCTGTCGAAGAAGATGCGGTGGAAGGACCGCCGCCCCCCTTTGACCTTTCGCACCGTGACGTCCGAAAGTGGCGGCGGCGTACCGAAAAATCGCCTCGGCTTAGTGAGCCATCCCCGGTCGCCATAGAACTTCAGCCCCGCGGCCACCTCGCTCGTGATGCGCTCGAAATCCTCGGGGCGGCTGATCGGGCGCCGCGCCTTCAGGCCCATCAGGACGACCTCGTCGCGGAACGCCTGGGCCGCCAGGGCGAGGGTGGGTCGCGCGATCGGAAGCTCGTCAGGGGCTTGGCCGAGATATTCGCGCCATGACTCGGCGAAATATCGACCGGTGCTCGTGAACGGTTTGACGGCACTACCCAGGACGACCGCCCCGGGCGGGGTCAACGGCAAAGCGCCCGGACGTCGTGAAGCGCCGTTGTTGGTTGGTACCGCCATGGTGGCAAATTAGCAGGCGCTGAAATCGTCGTGTTAGGGACTTACGGCCCGGTCGGGGCCGCGAAAGTCCTTGGCCGGCAAGCCGAGGGCGGGCGGCCGGTCTGGGCCGTATGACCGGGCGCGAAAGGTCTTTTGTCACTCGCGCCGATGTCTTGCCGGTCGTAACCTCGGAGCCGTCACAAGTATCTCCGAAAAACCCCTTGTCGATTAGGAGTGAGATCATGACCGAAGCACCGCACAAGACCGAGCCACGTTGGGCCGAACTCTCCGACGACGTGCTGGAATCCGTCGAATCCGGCCGCAAGCACGCCATCGAGGCCGTCCGCAAGTTCGTCGACCAGATCAGTCCGGTGCTCCCCGAGCAGTCGCGACGCAAGACCGTCGTCGACGCCGCGCTGGACCTGGCCGACGACCTGGTCACCGCCCGCATCGAATTCTTCCGCAACGTGGTGCGCAGCGCCGGTCAGGCCGTAAGCAAGCACGACGAATAGACCGCTGCCGCAGGCTATTCGACGTCCGACTCCCCCGATAGCACCCGGACGGCGTTCCGCACGGCGTGCTGCAATTCGACCGCGGCGGTCCAGCTGTCGCCCGAGGGCATGATCGGCTCCCCCACCGCAATGTCGATCGCTCCGCGGCGCGGGAAATGGTGTTCTGGGCGCAGAATCGTCCGGGTCCCGCGAATCCCCACCGGCGTGACGGGCACGCCGGTTCGGGCGGCCACTACGAAGGCGCCCATGTGAAACGGGCGCAACCCCGGGGCGCGGGCAAGGCGGCCTTCCGGGAAGATCACGAGCGACTGGCCGGCCCGCACCAGGTCGGCCAGCCGGTCGGTGTCCGCCACGCCGTGTTCACGCTCGTGACGTTCCACGAACTGGTGGCCCAGCCGCCTGAGCACGAATCCGTTGATGCTTTGATGCTCAAGGACTTCGGCGGCGACGAAGTGAAACCGTTGCGGCATTTCCGACGCCAGTGCCAGCGGATCGATCCAGCTGGGGTGGTTGGCCACCGCAATCGACGCGCCTGCCGGGAAGCGGTCGAGGCCATCCACGGTGATCACCGTCCCCGTGAGGCGAGCCAGCAACCGGACCGCGGTGCGGGCCACCCGCCAACGCCAATCCGCCCGCGGTAGCAGCAGCAGCGAGGCGGCAACCGCCAGCCCGAGGATCGTGTACACCGCCCACGCGTAGCCGGCGAAGGCCACGTCGCCCGCCGCGCGACGAACGCGGCGCAGTGAAGGCATCGCGCCGCGGAGGCGAAGCCGTGCCAGTTCCCACCACAACGCCCGTGGTCGCGCACCGATCTTGCCGGAGTGGTAGAGGGCCCGGCTGGCGGCCCGCCTGATCTTGCCGCTGGACGTCTTCAGTACGGTGCGCGGTGGCGCCAGCACCACATCGTCGGGCGCTACCCCGAGCAGATCGACTGTAGTGGCGGCGATTTCGGAGCGTAACGCCGCGCGCGCGTCGTCTCGAATCGCTCGGGTCTCGGCCATGACCACGAGTCGCTCGGGGCCACCGGAGGGATCGGGAGAGGCGAATACCGCCACACAGCCCTTTCGGACACCTTGGATGTTGCCTACCGCCTCTTCCAGTTCCGCGGGGTGCAGGTTGCGTCCGGCCCGGATGATCATGTCCTTGATCCGGCCGGTGACGTACAGGTCAGCCTCGACCGTGTACCCCAGGTCGCCGGTGTCGAGCCAGGCGTCGTGGAACAGTGCGCGCGTCGCCGCCGGGTTGTTGAAATAGCCTGCGGTTGCCGACGGACCGCGGAACTCCACCCGCCCCTCACGGCGGTCACCCAATTCGTTGCCGGCCGCGTCGACGATCCGGATCTCGTGCCCGGACAGGGGTCGGCCGCAGGCGACGAATCGAAGGTCCCGCTCCCCGGGCTTGGCGGGCTCGGCCTGCCCGGACCTGACGAAGGTGTCTCGGCGAATCCGGTCGATGATCGGCCCTCGGTTGAGTGGGGGGAACGCCAGCCCCACCGACGACTCGGCCAGCCCATAGACCGGTGTCATCGCTTCCCGGCGAAACCCGTACGGGGCGAAGCGATCACCGAAACGTTCGATGGTGGCGGCGCTCACCGGTTCGGCGCCGTTGTAGGCAAGCCGCCAGCAACTGAGATCGAGTCCCTCGATCTCTTCGTCGCGGATCTTCGACAGGCAGAGTTCATAGGCGAAGTTCGGGCCGGCCGACATGGTGGCACGGTTGGCATGGATCGCCCACAGCCATCGCGAGGGGCGGATCAGGAACGCCTGCGGACTCATCACGACCAGCGGGACGCCGAAGTACAAGCTGCCCAACCATGCACCGATCAAACCCATGTCGTGATACAGCGGCAGCCAACTGACGAACGTGTCCGACCCGGTCGCCGCCGCGGCCCGACCCATCGCCCGGATGTTGGCGAGCAGGTTGCGGTGCTTCAGCGCGACCCCTTTGGGCTGCCCGGTGCTGCCGGAGGTGTACTGCACCAGCGCCAGGTCGTCAGTCCGCGGCCTGGGAAGCGATGATGGTGCGTGTTCGCCTGCGTGCGTGAGAGATTCGGGAACGAGGACATGACGCAGGCTTTCGACGTTCGAGCGCAACAGGTGGCCCAGGGCGACGGCCTCCGGCACCGTGACGAGCATCGTGGCGCGTGCATTGGCGAGGATGCCGGCGGTGCGACGCAGGTGGTCCGCCAGCTGAGACGGCCGCGCGGGCGGGTAGACCGGGACGGGCACCGCGCCGGCGAGGACCACGCCGGCGAATGTCACGAAATACGCCCGGCAGGTCGGCAGCATGATGGCGACAGCGTCACCCGGCATGACGTCGTGCGCGATCAGTCCGGCCGCCACCGCGGCCGCCTCGCGGTGCAGATCCGCATAGGTCATGTCGGTGCTGTTCCGGGGGTCACCCGCATCGTCGAGGATCCGGAGGTGGATGCGGCCCGGGGTCGCACCGACGTGCCAGTTGAGGGCGTCGTTGACGGTCAGCGCTGATTCGGGCGCCGGCGCGGACGATGCGGTGGCCGGAAGCGAGACGACGCCATGGTCCGCGCGCACCGCGGCGTGACCCCGACCCAGGACCGGGTTGAGCGCCGCCACCAGGTCGCGCGGTGTCTCCGCGCTGGCCAGGGTGTGGGGCGGCAGCGCCACCCCGAATTCGTCCTGCACGCGCAGCAACAATTCCGCCAGTTCCAGGCTGCCGATGCCCAGGTTGTCGAAGGAGCTGTCGAGCGTCACCGAGGGTGGCGTGGCCTGCGAGTGAACCTCTTCGACGAGGCCACGCACCAGCGCGAGGACGGGAGGAGCGCATTCTTGGTGTGCCATCGGTCGGCGCGACTCCTTCGACTAGCAAGCAGGTCCTATGCTGCGGCCGATTCCGGCCTTCCGATAAGGGCGCAAAGCCATCAGATGGCGGGGCATTTGTCACTTGCGTCCGCTAGTCGAATGCCTGGATCACCTGGCGGGCCACCTGCCGAATCTGCTCGTACACACCGCGATCGAGGGGCAGATCGCGAAAGCGCGGTATCTCCCCCGTCGCGGTGACCACGCCCGGTTCCTCGCGCTCCCAACACGCGTTCACCTTTTCGCCCAACGCGCGCGCGGACGGATTCTCGGAGAGCACGCGGCCATGGAAGCGCTTGATGCCGTCGACGCGGGCCGCGACCGCCAGTGCGCCGAGCAGCAGCGTACCGATCCCGCGCCCCTGGTAGCCGTCCGCCACGGTCAGCGCAACCTCTGCCGACACGGGGTCGTCTTGATCCCGGACGAAGCGGGCATCGGCGACGACCGGCCCCGCCGGGCCGTCGGTGACGACCCAGACGAAGTGGTCGACATAGTCGACCTCGAACAGATACGTCAGGCGCGCGTCGGTTGGGGTGCCACCTTGATACCGCCGGTACAGCGTCTCCTTCGAGAAGGAACCGCTGCTCTTGAACCGCTCGGCATCGCCGGGCAGGACGGGCCGCAGCAAGAGCGGGGCGCCGTCCCTGCACGACACCGGGATGGGGGCGATGTACGCGGCCAACCGCTGCCGCGCGGTGCGCAGCATCCGGTCGGCGATCGCCGGCATGGCCAGCATGCAGTCGAAGGCCGCGCTGTATCCGGTATAGCCGTGCACGTCCTCCCGCGCGGTCACCGTCGCCGTTCTGGTCGCGTGCCGCAGCAACGCGATCTCGCCGACGATCGTCGCGGATGACAGCTCGGTGGTCATGACCCGGCCCTTCGGACCGACGTGCCTCACCACGACTCGACCGGACGCGATGATCGCGAAGGACTCCGCTCGTTCCCCCTGCCGCATCAGGACCTCCCCGGGTGCGGCGTGCAGGGGCTCGAGCAGAGCGGCCAGCGCCGTAAGGTCCTCCGCCGCAATGTCGGCGAACACCGGAAGCGCCGCCAGCTCCTCGGCGTCGACAGCACTCACGCCGGCCTGCCCGTCAGCCCGAGACTGCGGCCCGAATCACGCCCCGATTGCGAATCCATTGCTAAATCGGTCATCTCGCCAATTTCGTAATCCGGTGCGCCCGAAACGAGTAACGTGGCGATGCACCCTCCCCGATGTACGGTACGCGACCTGCACCGCCATCGCCGGAGAAGTAAGTAGGTGACGGTAGTGACAAAAGACCCTGTCGGACTGGGACTTCGGCAGGCCGGAAGGACGACCAAAGCCTTTCGATAGTCGTGCTGTTGGCCTCTACGGCCGGACCTCTAGGGCTGGTCGGATAGATCGCTAAGGCTAGCGGGGAGGGAACATGAATACAGCGAAGTGGCGGCCGCATTGGTCGCAGCGCAGGTCGACGGCCGCGATCTATCAGCTGACCGATCGCCTCCACGAGGGACATGTTGCCCGAGTGCCCGCCCATCAGATACCCGCGACCGTGTCCGCTTGGTTGGCGGAGCTCGGCGCCCACAGCCCCTTGGTCGACGACCTGGAGCGCGCGGTCGAAGGCGGCGATTGGTCCGCGGCACACGCCCTCGGCGAGTGCCTCTCCATCGAGATAGCCCTGGCCGACTGACGGCCGGCACAGGGGCCCGTGCCCCGGGGACGTTTGCCGATCCCCACATGACTTTCGTCACTACCGAGTAGCCACCGCGCTCCGCAGGATCGAACGGTATACCGGTTCGCCTATGTCATCGGTAAACGTTTCGGGAGCAATGGATCGCGTTATGAAAGCACCACTGGCCTCAATGGAGAGGCCCGATTTCCGCAAGATTGAAAACCGCGCGCCCTCGGTGGCACAGATGTTCGTCAACCGTGTCGCCGCCACCCCGCACGCGGAGGCCTTCCGCTACCCGCAAGACCACACCTGGGCGAGCGTGACCTGGCAGCAAGTCGGTGAACGCGTCAGCAATCTCGCCGCGGGTCTGATCGCGCTGGGCATCGAGCATGAGGACCGGGTGGCGCTCGCCTCGGCGACGCGCTACGAGTGGGTGCTCGTCGATTTCGCGATCATGTGCGCGGGCGCCGCCACCACCACCGTGTATCCGACGACGAACGCCGCCGATGTCGCGTATATCGTCGCCAATTCCGGGAGCCGGGTGGTGGTCGCCGAAAACCAGGCCCAGCTCGACAAGCTGATCGAACACCGGGCCGAACTACCCGACGTCAGCAAGGTCGTCGTCATCGACGGCAACGGCGACGGCGACTGGGTGATCAGCCTCGCCGACCTGGATCTGTTGGGAAAGCAACTGCTCGCGGACTCACCCGACGCCGTCAACGAGCGGGTCGCAGCCGTCGGCCCCGATCACCTGGCGAGCCTCATCTACACCTCCGGCACCACCGGGCGGCCCAAGGGCGTGCGGCTGACGCACGGCGCGTGGACGTACACCGCCGCGGCCATCGATTCGCTGGACATCCTCGGCCCCACCGACCTGAATTTCCTTTGGCTGCCACTGGCGCACGCGTTCGGCAAGGTGATGCTCGCATTGCCCCTGCAGATCGGCTTTCCCACCGCCATCGACGGCCGCGTCGAGCGGATCGTCGATAACCTGGCCGCCCTGCGGCCCACTATCATGGGCGCGGCACCACGCATCTTCGAGAAGGCGCATGCCCGCGTCCAGGACATGATCGCCGAACAGGGCGGACTCACGAAAGTGATGTTCGACTGGGCGATCAAGGTCGGTGTCAAGGTGTCGGAAGCCCGGCAGACGGGTACAAAGCCCTCGCTTGCGACATCGCTGGCCTACAAGGTGGCCGACCGCCTGGTGTTCACCAACATCCGCGAGCGGTTCGGCGGACGTCTGCGGTTCTTCGTCTCCGCCGCCGCCGCGCTGGACCGCGACGTCGCCCAGTGGTTCGACGCCGTGGGCATCATCGTGCTCGAGGGCTACGGGCTGACGGAGACCGCGGCGGCATCATTCATCAACCGCCCCAACGCTTATCGGCTCGGGACCGTGGGCTGGCCATTCCCCGCCACCGATGTGAAGATCGCCGACGACGGCGAGGTATTGCTCAAAGGCCCGGGCCTGATGACCGCCTACCACGACCTGCCGGACGCCACCTCCGAGGCGCTGGATGAAGACGGGTGGTTCCACACCGGCGACATCGGAGAGGTCGACCCCGACGGATTTTTGCGGATCACCGACCGCAAGAAGGACATGTTCAAGACCTCCCAGGGCAAGTACGTAGCGCCGTCGGCGATCGATGCGCGGTTCAAAGGCTCATGCCCGTACGTGAGCGAGATGGTGGTCTACGGCGAGGGCAAGCCCTACTGTGTCGCCCTGGTCAGCCTCGACAGCGAGGCGATCACCGACTGGGCCAACAAGAACGGCCTGGCGGGCAAGTCCTTCGCCGAGATTGCGCGTGACGACAAGACACAGCAGCTGATCGCCGGATACCTCGACGCCCTGAACACCGAACTGAATCGATGGGAACAGATCAAGAAGTTCACGATCGCCGACCGCGAACTGACCGTTGAGTCGGGTGATCTGACGCCGAGCATGAAACTGCGCCGGAAGGCGGTCATCGACGAATTCTCCGACCGCCTCGATGCCCTCTACGAGCGTTGACGACCAGGCCTTCCGCCCGGGACCTAAGACCCGGCGCTGGGGGCTAACGACTCTCGTGGATTTACGTCCACCGTCCATACGGTGGGCGGATATCGGCAATGGCAACAGTGAAGAGGGATGGCATGCAATCAGATCGCCTCAGGTGGCTGGTAAAAGTAAAAGGCCCATTCGCCTCGGTATATTTCGACGACTCGCACGACACGTTGGACGCCGCCGAGCAGCTCGAAGCGAAATGGAACGGCATCCGTCAGCATCTGCACGAGATGGGCGCTGACGGGGCAATCGTCGGCATGCTCGAGGATGCGGTGCTGCATCATCGACCTGCCGTCGGACGGCGCGGCCGCGCGGTGATCGCGACCGCCGAACATGTACTGATCAACGAGCACCTGATCAACCCGCCGCCGGCCACGGTGATTCGGGTGTCGGAGTATCCCTACCTCGTGCCGTTGATCGATTCGGAAATTCGGCGCCCCACCTACGTGTTCGCCGCGATCGACCGTACCGGGGCGGACATCAGCCTGTACCGGGGCGGTGCCGTCAGCTCCGAAAGCGTTGAGGGCGGGGGCTATCCGGTGCACAAGCCGACGACCGCCGGTTGGAACGGCTACGGCGACTTTCAGCACACGACCGAGGAAGCCATTCGAATGAATTGCCGTGCGGTCGCCGACGAACTCACGCGCCTGATGGACGACGCGGATCCCGAAGTGGTGTTCTTGTGCGGGGAAGTGCGTTCGCTCGCGGATCTGGTTGCCGAACTACCCGAGCGGGTCTCCGAACGCGTGTCGGAGTTGCATGCCGGGACCCGCAAGAGCCATTGCGACGACGAAGAGATGAGCGAGCTGACGGGCGAGGAGTTCGCCCGGCGTCGTGGCATCGAGATGTCCGCCCTGGCCCAACGATTCGAAGCGGAGATCGGCCGCGGATCCGGACGGGCGACCGAAGGTCTTGCCGATGCCTGCCGGGCCCTTCGCGACGGCAACGTCGACACGCTGATCGTCGGCGAGCTCGGCGATGCCACTGTGGTCACCGGCAAGGCACTGACCACCATCGCGGCCAACGCCGACGCGCTGTCCGAACTCGGCGAACCGGTGGCACGGGTGGCAAGGGCCGACGAGGCGTTGCCTTTCAACGCCATCGCGGTGGGCGCCTCGTTGGTCCGGGCCGGTCAGCTGATGGCACCCGCCGAAGGAGTGGGCGCCCTGCTGCGCTTCTCCGCAGGCGACCGGGCTCGTCGTCGCGGCGCATAGGCGCGAACCGCCATGGCCCACCACGGTTGTGGGCATCGATCCCCGACGGCCGCATTCGGCAGGCGGTGCTCGGTGGCGTGCACCACCCAAGCAATCGGCATCACGATAATGCCACCGCGTCCCGGTTCTATTGCACCGGAGGCTATATCGAAGCACCGGGTTGCGGTGGCTCGAGGGCGACATCGAGTTGGTGGGCGAAGACTCTGATCATGTGTTGGACGGCGACCTCGTTGCGGCCGATGATCATGTGATCGTGTTGGCCGTGGCGTACGCCTTGGCCACATTGGGGCAGCATGGTGAAGTCTTCGTCGCGCACGGCGGCGTGTACGGCGTCGTAGATGGTGTCGTAGCCCGCCCGCATGTCGTCGTTGATGGCGGGGACGCGGGCCAGCCAGGTGTGGCGCACGGTGCAGCGAGTGGGTGAGCCGGCGGGCAGTATGTCGATGATTTCCACGCCGACGCTGCTGTTGGCCAGGATGAGATTGGGGTAGATCCAGTAGATGACGCCCATGTTGTCGCGGACGTCCCACGAGCCGTCGAGATCGGTTTCGAGGTTGGTAATCCACTTGAAGGGGAAGCCAAGTCGGTGATGTCGATCGTATTCGTCATAGACGGCGGTGTTGGGTAGGGCGTTCATGCCGATCAGGCTTTCGCCATGCACGAAGGGAAAGTGGTAACCCTCGCCGAACGCTTCCAGCGCTCCTTTCCAGGACACTTCGGATTCGAACTCGCGGTGGTCGTGGTAGCCGAATGAGGCGTAATCGAGTTCAGCCAGCTGCGGTCCGAGTGCGCCTAGGTGGGCATCGACGTCGATGTCAGCGTCGGCGGTGAGGACCGCCCAGATGAAGCCGTAGCGTTCCTGGCTGGGTAGCTCAACGAGCCCGTAATCACGCGGATTGATTCCGTGGAAGCCGGACTTGCCGGGCATCATGGACAGTTCGCCGGTGTTGGTGTAGGTCCAGGCGTGATAGGGGCAGGTGAATCGGCCGGCGGTGCCCGATCCGCAGGCCGGCATCGCCCCCCGGTGGCGGCAGTAGTTCAGCAACACGTGCGACTGGCCGGACTTGTCACGAGTGATCAGCAGCGAAATGCCCATCACTGAGCGCACCACGTAGTCGTTGGTCCTTGCGATCTGGGCACTGGGCAGCACCGCCAACGGTGTGCGTCGCAGAAGTTGGGTCTGCTCGATCTCGGTGAGCTTGGGGTCGTTGTAATAGCGCAGCGGAACGTGCAGCACGTCGGCTGCCATGTCAGTAGTCTTATCGAGCACCAAGCGCAACGCCCGCCGAGTGAGATCCTTATTGAGATAACGGATATCGGTGTCAGGGTTCAAAGTCATGACCGCTCCTCTTCAACATGAGTTATGGGCTGCCCCGAGGCACCCAGTTGACGGATTCGAGGAACGGTCGGGGCCGGCAAGCCAACGCCGACGGAATACCAGCGCGCAGCGACGTTGGGGTCTTCCTCGTACTTTTTGAACCATCCAGCCGCGAACTCAGGCAATCTCTCGTGCTGCGGATCATGGTTGGGCGCCTGTGAACGCACCAGGCCGCCCAGCATCGCCAGCAGTTCACGCCGCCCGACTCCTGAATACGTCGATTGGCGGGTCTTATTGACCTCTCGCGCGGCAGCGATGCTCTCGCGAATCGCGCCGTACGACAACCCCTTTGGCATAAGGCGGCCGTAGTATCCGCCGTCCTCTTTCGGGACGTGCTTCTCGAAGCCACTCGCGATCATCGAAATGATCTCACCCATGTGCTTGACCACCCCAGGGATCGTGCACAGCCGGTACAGGTAACTGCCGTGAACGGCGTCGTAGACGATCAACGCCGAACTGCGGTGCTCGATCTCCTCAACGAAGTGCCACAGGAAAAGCGACGCGACACGTTCGTCACCAGGCCGAAACAGCTTGTCCTCATGGTCGAGGAACACTTTGAAGTACGGGGTGAACGTGGCCTCGACCACAGCGGCATACGCGAGGCGCCAGGCCAGCGGTTTGGTCGCGGTCAGGCGGTCGTAGGACGCAATGACCTCGTCTCGTGTCTCTTGCAGGCCCGGCCAACGCTTGATGAGTGCGCGTAGGTGGCTGGCATGCGCGGCCGAGTGCTGAGCCTCCTGGCGCAAGTAGGCCCCGGCCTCCTCGACGTCGGCGGTGCTTCGCATCAGCGGTATCGCCTCACGCGTCGCTTCGACGATGAACTTCTCGAATCCCGGTGCGAAGAACGAGATCACGTTGCACTGCATTCCGAATGCGGGCCGCTCCGGCTGCCAGTTGAACGGGACATCGGCGCTTGCGAAATCGAACCGGACTCGCCTGACCTGTAGGTCCGTCATGCGTCAAGGCTATCGATCCCACGCGTCTGCGACAAGACGTTGTCTAGAATTTGTATGGTCTTGTGGTCGCAATACAGCGACGATATTGACACAGATGGTCTATGGCCATACATTTCTGGTTCATCGTCCAGTCCCAGTCCTCGCAGGTGAGCACATGAACCTGATCGTGATCAATAACCCCGCCGACCTTCCATGGCAAACCAATCTGTGCGATCTGATGCTGCTGACGATGTTTTCGGCGGCGGTGGCCTACAGCTTCGTGCAGCTCCGTCGTGGTCGGCGCATCTACAGCGCAGTACTGATCGCCGCGACCATCTACGGGCTCGTCCTGGAACTGGCCGGTATGGCCACGCTCAACATGTATCAGCAGGGCGACTTCATGTTGATGATCAACTGGCCTGTGCTCCCGCTGTGGCGTGGCACCACGATGATGCCCGCCTACGTGGTCATCTTCTACCCGGTCTTTCTGTTCACTGGCTTCAAGGTCGTCGAGGCGTTAGGCATCGAAAAGCGATGGCAGGCAGCCGTTACCGGCGGATTGTTCATGATAGCCCTCGACGCGCCCTACATCATCGAGGGCAACCTGCGCCACGTCGTGTGGTGGACCTGGGATCCAAACTTCAAGTTCTTCCAGTACTGGGTCGGGTGGCCCCTGCTCGACCTCTGCTGGCAGGGCATCTGGGATGCGGTGTTCATCTACATCATGCTGCGGGCACTACCGCGAATCGACGTCGCGGTCAGCAACGGTGCCGCCCGATGGTCGAACGCCAATGCATTAGGCGCGTTCCCGGCGCTGGCTGCGCTGGCTGTCCTGATGCTCGGTCCGATCCTGATATCCCCGGTGGTCATCGTCACCGCACTGGGCGGACCGCAATGGCCGATCGTGATGCTACTGGTGGCCGCCTACACCGCGGTCGCCGTGACCGCGCTGCACTCCGCGAGACCACACACTCCACCTGAGGGCATCACCGCGGGCATCATCTTCGTCTACGTCGCGAACCTTGGCGCGATGGTGGTCGCCAACGTGGCTCACGAAGGCGGCATCACGCCGTACATCGTCGTCCAGACCGCCGGCCTGATCATCGTCAGCGGAGTGGCACTGTTCCCCCACATCGCAGCACGCCGACGGCCAGCGGCGGTCCCGCGCGAACAGGCCACCCGAACACCACCCAGCACGGTGAGCTAGGAGAGTCGATGAGCGTTGCCGTCCTATGCCCCAATGTATTCGACGCCGGACTGCCGACGATCGCGTACGACTACACCGATATCCCGGCCGACGTCTACCCGCGAATCGAAGCCACACAGCAAACCGCCGCGATCGCCCTCGGGCCCTACGGACCAGAAGACCCTGGAAACCGGTGATGGGTATGAGCTGGCCGATAAGCCTGCCGATAGAGTTCTCCCGTGCGTAGCCACGGCTGGTCCGGAAACGCCCCGGGCACCGATGAAGAGGCTATCGACAGGATCCTCGATGCAGCCGACGACATTATCGCGCAACGGGGCTCGCCGATCCGCATCACCGACGTCGCCCGCATCTTGGGAGTCACAAGGCAGACGGTGTATCGCTACTTTCCCGGGACCGAAGCCCTATTGATCGGCAGCGCCATGCGCTCGGCAAACGGATTTCTCGACCAGCTCGCCCAGCACATCAGCGGGCTGACCGAACCGGTTGCCGCGATCGTCGAAGGAATCGCCTTCGCTGCCGAAACCCTTGCGGGAGACCGACAGATCGAGAACCTACTCCGCAATGGTGCACAGGATGGCTCGAATATTTCGTTGACCTCCGACACCGCACGGGCATTCGGACGCTCGATGTTCCATCGGCTCGACGTCGACTGGGATAAGCACGGGTTCGACGAAGCCGCACTCGACGAACTAGCTGAAATCAGCCTGCGCACACTGCATTCAATTCTCGTCGATCCAGGACAGCCGCCACGTGATGGCATCACTCTGCGTCACTTCGTGTCCCGCTGGCTCGGCCCCGCCATAGTCTATCCACGAGTCGCACAAGCCATGGACGCCCTACGGGCCGCCTCAGCGAGACCCCAGCGGCGCAAGCCTCCAGCCGCATCCTCACCACGACCCATGCAGACCAAGGCCACCGAAAGGATGCTCAGGTCATCGCCGCCAACACCGATGCCAACCGACGCTGCGGCAAACAGGCAATGGCGAAGCTGACAATGTCAAAGTTTGGAGCGGCGGTCCCGGACGGGGGGATTGCCGGGACCGCCGCGGCTTCGGTTGGCCTATTGGCGTTCAGCTCGCCGGTGCGATGAGCCCGTAGTGTCCGTCGTAGCGGTGATACAACACGCTGCCACGGTCCCGGGCGGCGTCGACGAAGAACAGGAACGGCAGGCCGAGCAAGCCGATCCGCTCGATGGCCTGCTGGACTTCCAGCCGCGGGGCCGGCTGCGAACTGACGGTCAGCGGCAACTGGAACGGCGCCAGCTTATCGGCAGAGCCCGGATTGACCTGTGCCAGGCGGTATTCGGTCGGGCCTTCGCGGTATAGCACGCTGTCCTGCTGCGTGCCCTCCTCGGTGAAGAGGTGGAAGTCGTAGTCGAGCTGCTCCATCTCCAGCGCGGCCTCTTCAACCGTGCAGGTGGGCAGGCTGTAGGACTTGTGCCGCATGATCCCGCGTTCGCTTTCCGGTCGCGGGAAGTACTTCGGCCGGTGGTTGTGTTCGGTTTCGTGCCGCCATTCATGCGGGCCGCGACGGGGCATGCCGCCTCGCTTGGCTTCCCAGTGCTCGGCCGCACGCTCCAGTTGGCGACGCAGTCGCGCCTCGAGTCGATCGATGGCTTCCCGCGCGGTGACGCCTTCGACCTGTGCACGCACCGGCCGGCCGTTGACGTCCAGGCTTGCCTGCGCGACCACCCGGCGGGCCACCGCGGGGTCGCCGTGCTCGGCCAACCTGACGTGGGCGTACAGCACCGGTTCGTGGGCGAGGTGGCCGAGCTCGCCGATCTTGGTGCGCGCGTATTCCTCGGCGTCGGGCAGCTGGCCGTGCGTCGTTATCTGGACGTCGAAGGCAGTCGGTAAATCGGGTCGGTGTCTCATGGTGGCTTTCTTGCTTCGTCGCTGATCGCTCAGTGATGCAGACCCGTGATGGGTTCGTGGGTACTGGTTTGGATATCGACGGATGTCGCAGCCAACAGCTGATTCGCCAGATCGGACAGCGCGCGGGCGATCGCGAGCTCGTCGCCGATCGCGGCCACGGGCGGATCGGCCGGGTCGAGTCGCGCCAAGCCGACGCCGACGAGGGCCTTCCCCGCCCAGGACAGTCGTGCCTTCGCCCGGGTCCGTTCGTCGCGCTCTTCGACCAGCACGTCGATGCGGCATGTCTTGGTGCCGTCGTCGTTCTTTGTCATCACCAGATGCGACCATTCCGCGCCAGGCACCGAGTAGGGGCGGAAGTCCCGAATCGTGAGGTCGTTCGTCGGCCCGCCCCGACGCCGGGTCGGTGGGTTGAAACCGCCAGCAAATATGTTGACGCATACGAAGAAAATGTCGAACTTAATCGACATTATTGCTGGGCTTAATCGACAGTTTCGTTCGCGTATATCGTCGTGCCCGACAGTAACGGGCGTGTCCGACCTCCCGACACAGACCAAGTACCTGCATGCCTCGCGGGGCCGCCGGTCGGCTCCGCACTCGGGCGACGACCGCGAACAGGCGATACTGGCCACGGCCGAGCGCCTGCTGCAGGAACGGCCGCTCGCCGACTTTTCCGTCGACGACCTAGCAAAAGGCGCCGGGATTTCGCGTCCCACCTTCTACTTCTATTTCCCATCGAAGAACGCGGTGCTGCTGTCGCTGCTCGACCAGATGAACGCCAAGGCGCATGCGGCCCTCATGTCGCTCGGCGGCATATCGACCGACGACCCCGCGGAACTCTGGCGGGCCCGCATCGAGGCGTTCTTCGAGGTGTCGGGCGCTCACCCGGCGGTAGCCGTGGCGGGCGCCTCGGCGAAGGCGACCAACCCCGAGGTGCGGCAGTTGTGGTCCACGCTCATGCAGAGGTGGATCTTGCTGACCACCGCGGCCATCAAGGCGGAGCGCGGCCGGGGCGCCGCCCCCGACACCGTCCCGGCGGAGCAGCTGTCGGTGGCCCTGAACATGCTGAGCGAGCGGGTGATGGCCGCGACGTTCACCGCCGAGGACGAGGCGATGCCCGAGGACCGGGCGATCGACACGCTGCTGCACATCTGGCTGGCCAGCATTTATCAGCGCTGACCCAGCGCCCGGCTGGCGCGATCCAGGCTCGCGTCGATCAGCCGGTCCACCGCTCCCAAGTAACTTGGCGACGCCGGCTTTCCCGCCAGGTCGGCGATCGCCTTCTGCTCCCCCAGAACGTCTGCCGCAGCCAGGTTTTCGGACATCCGATCGGCGTGCACCACCAGCCCCGCCAGCAGCTCGGCGCATTGGGATCCGGCGACCACGGTGCGTCGGGCCAAGGTGCGCAGTGCGTCCCACTCGGCGTGCCAGGCGCCGTCGGGCCGTTCGTCGTTGGCCAGCGCCGCGGCGGTGTGCAGGGTCGCCGCCAGCTGCGGCGCGGAAAGCGCGGCCCGGCGAATGAGGATGGATAGCACCGGGTTTCGTTTGTGCGGCATCGACGACGAACCCCCGCGGTTCCCGCCGCCCGGCTCGCTCAGTTCGCGTATCTCCGGGCGGGCCAGGGTGACGATGTCCGAGGCGATGCGGCCCCAAGAGTCGGTGCAGCCGACGAACGCGTCGGCGGCCGCGGTGACCGGCGTTCGCGTCGTGTGCCAGGGCGATCGGAAAGTCAGACCCAAAGCCGTCGCCGCGCTTTGCACCAGGCCGATCGAGACCTCGGCGGGGTCGTCGGCGCCGGTGAGCAGCGCCGCGAGCTCCGTGCTGGCCGCCAGTGTCCCGGCGGCCCCGCCAATCTGGATAGGAACGACCACCGCGGACAGCCCCTCGACGGTGTCGACGGCGCCGTTCAGCCAGCCGGCCGCCTTCGCGCCGAACGTGGTCGGTGCCGCGTGTTGGGTGAGGGTGCGGGCCACCATGGGCGTCGCCCGGTGCCGGGTGGCGAGCTCGGTCAGCGTCGAGATCTGCTCCGCAAGCTGCGCTCTCAGCTCCCCGACCACGTCACGCACTCCGAGCATCAGGCCGGTGTCCAGGACGTCCTGGCTGGTGAGTCCCCGGTGGACCCACGGCGCGACGGCCGGCGCAGCACGCTGCCGCAGCAGGGCGACGAGACCGATGACCGGGTTGCCGCCGTCCTCGGCGGCGGCTGCCAGGGATTCACAATCGTTGGAGGTCAGCAGCATTGGCAGGTCCATCCCGGCGCACTCGGCCGGGGCCAGGCCTTCGGCGACGAGGGCGTCCAGCCAGGCGGCTTCCACCGCGACCATCGATTCCAGCAGGGCCCGATCCGTCATGTGGTCTCGGGCCCGGTGGTCGCCGGGCCACAGCAGGTTGGTCATCGCCCACCGTCCCGGTACGCCAGGAACACCGTTTCGCGCTGGCCCTGCAGGTGGATGTCGAAACGGTATTGCCTGCAATCACTTTCGGCGTCACAGAGCAAGGTGGCACGCCGCTCGGCATCGAGGCTCGTCAGCAGCGGGTCGGCGCTCACGTCGCCGCCGGGTAGGTAGGCCCGGGTGAACAACCGGTCCAGCAGCCCCCGCGCGAAGACGGTCAGGGCGAAGAACTGCGGCCGCCCGACGCTCGCCGGTCCGGGCGCCACCGTGGTGAAGCCGTATTGACCGGCGGCGTCGGTCGCCGACCGGCCCCAGCCCGTGAACGTCGCGATATTGCGGCGCAGCGAACCGGCCTGCCGCGGGATGCGTCCGGTGCCGTCCGGTTGCCACAGCTCGACCAGGGCATCGGGGACGCCGTCGCCTGCGCCGTCGTAGACCGTGCCGTATAGCCGAACGGCGTGGGGATGACCATCGCCGACCAGGGCGCTGTCCCCCGGATACGGCAACCCGAGTTCTAGGAATGGCCCGACCGTTTGCCCTGGGGTGCAGGCGAATTCAGCCATCGTCGTCCTCGACCGGCGTCCGAGTGCCACCGGAGAGCACGACGTCCCACCGATACCCGGTCGCATACTCCGGCTCGGTGAGGTCGTGGTCGTAGCGGGCGATCAGCCGTCGGCGCGCGGCGGGGTCGAGGACCGACTGGAAGATCGGATCCAGGTCGAAGAGCGGGTCGCCGGGGAAGTACATCTGGGTGACCAGGCGCTGCGGGAAGGCGGTGCCGAAGAGGGAGAAGTGGATGTGCGCCGGACGCCAAGCGTTGCGGTGATTGCGCCACGGATACGGTCCGGGCTTGATGGTCACGAAGCGGTACGACCCGTCCGGCCCGGTCAGACACCGACCGGCGCCGGTGAAGTTCGGGTCGAGCGGAGCCGGGTGCTGGTCACGCTGGTGGCGGTACCGGCCGCCGGCGTTTGCCTGCCAGATCTCGATCAGCTGACCCGCCACCGGTTTGCCCGAGCCCTCGAGCACCCGCCCGGCGACGATGACGCGTTCTCCGAGGGGTTGGCCTGGGTGGCCGGCCGTCAGGTCGGCCTCGAGCGTGTCGACGTCCTGGTGGCCGAAGCACGGCGCCCAGCGTTCGACCTCCTCGGGATCGACCGGCACCAGGGGTTGTTTGGGGTGGCGCAGGATGGTGCTCCGGTAGGGCGGGTAGTCGAGCCGGGGCTGCGCTTCGCTCCCCCGGTATTCGGCTGCGATGCTGGCGATCTCGGCCGTGATGTCACCCTGAGACGCGACACACTCGGGGTTCATGTGCCGTGACGCTACTCTCGATGGCCCCGCACACCGGGCAAATCGGCGGCGCGGCCGGACTTACAGCGAGCGCACCAGCGCGGCCCGCCCCTTGGTGCGCATCTTGTAGAGGGCGGACCCGCGGTATTGCTCCATTTTCGCGGCCATCTTGTTGCCCAGTTCCTCGAGCTCCGCGTCG
Source organism: Mycobacterium sp. 852002-30065_SCH5024008 (assembly GCF_001665645.1). Classification (NCBI taxonomy): domain Bacteria; kingdom Bacillati; phylum Actinomycetota; class Actinomycetes; order Mycobacteriales; family Mycobacteriaceae; genus Mycobacterium; species Mycobacterium sp. 852002-30065_SCH5024008. The sequence continues at coordinate 57,597 of NZ_LZSZ01000090.1, forward strand.
GTGATCTTGACCTCGGGCGGAGCCGGGATCATGTCGCGCTCCTCTTCGTCGGCGTGCGCCTCCAGCACCGTCTTGAAGGAGTTCCACTCTTCCTCGTAACCCGGCGCGCTCTGCGGGGTCCTGAGCAGCACCGAAAGCTGGTCGACCACCTGGCGGTGCTCAGCATGAGCGACGGCGATCAGCTTGGTGGCGTCTTTGAGGGCCGGGTAGTACAGGTCGTCCTCGATGCGGAAGTGGATGTCGAGCTCGATCAGCATGTCGTCGAAAAGGGCATGCCGCTCTTCGCTATTCACCGGCGCCTCACTGATCTTGCGGCCGAGGCCCTTGATCACGATGTGGTGTTCCTTCAGCACGTCGTAGGCGTTCACTGCGCTTTCCCTTCTCCGATTCCCACCGCTGCACCGAGCCCTGGCCCGGGCTCGCCCCGAACTTCGACCATTCCGTTGACCAACCTCGCCTCATAACACGGCAGCGGCGCCGCCGCCGGGCCGCGCAGAACGTCTCCCGACTCGGCCCCGAACCACGAACCGTGCCAAGGGCATACGAGCCGGCCGCGGTCGACCCAGCCATCGGCCATCGGGGCGGCCAAGTGTGGACACAACTCCCCGAACGCCGCGACCTCCCCGGGGCTGGTCTGGCACACCACCAGCCCCACCCCGTCGACCTCGACGCGCACCGGCTTTCCGTTCAGCGAGGCCGCCGGCAGCACCGGCGTCCATTCCGCGGTGCGCAGCCGCGCGCCCGACTGGTCGATGCCGATGCCGGACTCGAACACCAACGCCCCGCCGAGGTAGCTGCCCGCGACGGTGATGCCGTAACCCAGTGCGGTGAGCGCGATGCCGCGTCCGTGGCGGCCTCGGCGGCGATCCCACCAGGACTGCGCGTACAACCCGGTGGCCACCAGGTTCACCAGGCCGTGGACGGCACCGACCCGGCGATCGGATTCGTGGGTGTGCTGCCAGTCGGTGACACCGGTGACGGCCGACCCGATGCTGGCCAGAATGCCCACCCCCAGGGCGCGCGACGCGAACTTCGACGCGTCGCGGACTTCGGTGGCGGGCTGGCCCGGAAGCAGGCTCAGGGCGTCCAGCGCGACGGTGGTTCCCAGCGCGCCGCTCGTCAACGACGCCAGCGGCGGATGAACCGGGTGGCCGAGCCACACTCCGTGCAGCGCGTTGGTGACCGTGTTGCGGGCGCTGCCCAGGCCGTTGAAGGCGAAGCTCAACAAGTGTTCGAACCGATAGCTCGGCCGATCCAGCCACTCTTGACGCCCGATGGCGGACACCACTCGCGATCCGAGTTTCTGCAATCGACCATCCAGGGACCGAGCAGCCATGGCACCAGCCTTCCTCACATACGTCACCAAAAGTTGGCAGCGCACGCAAAATCGAACGTTTTACCCCTTGATTACCGCATGCTCACATGCGCAGCGAGGCCGACGTGACCACCGTAGCCCGGGCTTCTGGCCGCTTAGACGTCAGAAACCTGTGAGTTACCACAAAGCATCCTTGTAGACCCCTGACCGCGGAGTGGGCCCGGCAAGCGGGGTGATTGACCACCGGCGGGTAGATGCGGGATTCTACTTAGCGGAATGCATCTCTGCACAGCAGACAATTGAAGGTGTGAGGGGGTCACTGTGACGGTCCATCGCGACGCCTGCGGCGGCCGTCTCGACGGCGCGTTCGCCAGCGTCCGCGACGGGATGATCCCCGCCTACATCTACAACGACAGTGAACTGTTCGCGCTGGAGAAGGAGCGGCTGTTCGGACGGGCGTGGATGTTCGTGGCGCACGAGTCCGAGATCCCGCAGGACGGTGACTACGTGGTGCGCCGGGTGCTCGACGACTCCTTCATCATCACTCGCGACTCAAGCGGCGAAGTGCGCGCCTTATTCAATATGTGCCTGCACCGGGGAATGCAGGTCTGCCGCGCGGAGATGGGAAACGCCTCCAACTTCCGCTGCCCGTACCACGGCTGGACCTACCGCAACGACGGCCAGCTCACCGGCCTGCCGTTTCATCGGGAGGCCTACGGCGGCGAGGACGGGTTCGCCAGGAATGCCCAAACCCTGCTGCCCGCACCGAAATTCGCGAGCTACAACGGTCTGCTGTTCATCAGCATGGACCCGAGCGCCGAACCGCTCGAGGACTTCCTCGGCGACTTCAAGTTCTATCTGGACTTCTACACCAAACAGAGTGCCGACGGCCTCGAAGTGCGGGGGCCGCAGCGCTGGCGCATCAAGGCCAACTGGAAGATCGGCGCCGAGAACTTCGCCGGCGACATGTACCACACGCCGCACACGCACGCGTCGATCGTGGACATCGGCCTGTTCCGCGAGCCGAAAGCGCAGAAACGCAAGGACGGCGCCACCTACTGGGCGCACCGGGGCGGCGGCACCACCTACAAACTTCCGCCGGGTGGCTTCGACGAACGGATGCGCTACGTCGGCTATCCCGACGAGATGATCGGCCGGATCAAAGGCGTGTGGACGTCGCGGCAGCAGCGGATGGTCGGCGAGGACGGTTTCATGATCTCGGCCGCCACCTGCTTTCCCAATCTGAGCTTCGTGCACAACTGGCCGAAGGTGCATGACCGCGAAGACCAAGTGCTGCCCTTCATCTCGATCCGGCTGTGGCAGCCCATCAGTGAGAACGAGACCGAGGTCTGCTCGTGGTTCGCGGTGGACTCCGCCGCTCCCCCGCAGTACAAACAGGACTCGTATAAGGCGTACCTGATGTGCTTCGGTTCGACCGGCATGTTCGAGCAGGACGACGTGGAGAACTGGGTGTCGCTGACCACCACCGCGGGCGGTTCGATGGCCCGGCGGCTACTGCTGAACAGCCGGATGGGGCTGCTGTCCGACGGCAGCCCGGTGGTCGAGCCGCTGACCGCCGAGGCGTTCCACGGGCCGGGCCGCGCGCAGGTCGGTTACAACGAGTACAACCAGCGCGCGCTGCTGAACATGTGGGCCGATTACCTGCAGGGGGCCGGCACATGACAAAGGCGTTGCCGTCCTTGCCGTTTCATGATATCCGGCACCTGCAGGCGCACCAGTTCCTGGTGGACGAGGCCTATCTGCTGGATGCCCAGCAGTACGAGGCGTGGCTGGACACGATGACCGACGATGTCCGCTACGTGATGCCCGTGCGGGTCACCACCGCGCGCGGCTCCGGGTTCGACGCCTCCCCGGGGATGGCGCACTTCGACGAGGACAAATATTCGCTGAGCCAGCGGGTCGCGCGGATGGGCACCGAACACGCCTGGGCCGAGGATCCGCCGTCGCGGCTGCGCCACTTCGTCACCAACGTACGCACCTTCGAGCACGACGACCCGGCGCATCTGTGGGTGGAGTCGGCCGAACTGCTGTTCCGCAGCCGGGGCGACGTGAACGAAAGCGCCTTGCTGTCGTGCGGGCGCAAGGACTTGTTGCGATGGTGCGATGATCGCTGGAAGCTGGCCCGCCGCAATATCATCGCCGACGAGTCGGTGCTACGGATGCAAAACCTGGCGGTGTTCCTGTGAATGACGAACTGCAGCGGCTCCTGGACGGCGCGGTCGGCGAACCCCTCGTCGTCGCAAACGAGTTCACCGAGGTGGTGGTGCGCCGGGTCGACACCCGAAACGGGTCGAGGCTGCTGATCGGCGCACCGCGATCCGGGCAGTGGATCACCTTGGACGCGCTCGAGGTCGAGGCCCTGACTTGGCAGAACAGCCGCACCCTGGCGGCAATGGTCGGCAATTCCCACGCGCCGCTGCTGCCCGATGAAGCCGAGGAGGGTGATGACCGGCTGGCTTGAGGGCAAGCGCGCGCTGGTCGTCGGCGCCGGTTCCGGGATCGGCCGGGCCGTAGTGGACGCGTTTCGCATCGAGGGTGCGAAAGTTGCTGCGCTGGAACGCGATCACGAAAAATGCGAGACCTTGCGCCGGCAGTTGCCCGATGTTCCGGTCGTCGACGGCGATGCGACCACCCGCGAAGCCAATGAACGAGCGGTCGCCGCCGCGGTGGACGGTTACGGCGGGTTGGACACGCTGGTCAACTGCGTCGGAGTCTTCGACTTCTACCGGGGCATCGGCGACATCGACGCCGATGACCTGCCCGGCGCTTTCGACGAGATGTTTCGCACCAACGTGCTCAGCCACCTGCAGTCCGTCAAGGCGGCGCTCCCCCGGCTGCGGGACGGAACGGGATCCTCGATCATCCTGACCGAGTCCGCGTCGTCGTTCTATCCCGGACGTGGTGGCGCGCTGTACGTGTCGTCGAAATTTGCGGTCCGCGGCCTGGTGGCCGCCCTGGCCCATGAGCTGGCGCCGCAGATCCGGGTCAACGGGGTGGCGCCGGGCGGCACGCTGGGCACCGACCTGCGTGGGCTTGCCAGCCTTGGGCTCGAGGGCGTCCGCCTGGACGACACCGCCGACCGGGCACAACAGCTGGCCGCGCGCACGCCGCTGAACGTCGCGCTCTCCGGGCAGGACCACGCGTGGAGTTTCGCGTTCCTGGCGTCCGACCGGGCCCGCGGGATCACCGGCGAAACCGTCCGTCCCGACGGGGGATTCGGGCTGGGCGCACCGCGATGACCCCCCTTGACGAGCAACGTGCGCTGGTGGCGCAGGGCTGCCGAGTGGCCGCGGCCCGCGGCCTCGTCGACGGCATCCTCGGCCACCTGAGCATGCGGATCGACGACGAGCGCCTGCTCGTCCGCTGCCGCAGCGACACCGATACCGGGGTGGCTTTCACCCGGCCCAGCGACATCCGGCTCGTCACCTTCGACGGCGGCGCAGGCGCCGACGGCGAACTCGACGGGTACCGCGTGCCCAACGAATTGCCCATCCACGTCGAGACCATGGTGGCCGATCCCCGGCACCGGGCCGTCGCGCATTTGCACCCGCCCGCCGTGGTCGCCGCCGACCTGGCCGGCATCGCGATCCGGCCGATCTACGGAGCGTACGACATTCCCGGGGCGTGGCTCGCCCGCGGCGGCGTGCCCGTCTACAAACGCGCCGTGCTGATCCGCACCCCGGCGCTGGGCAAGGAGATGGTGGCCGCCATGCGCGGGCGGCCGGTGGTGATCTGCCGCGGACACGGGGTCACCAGCGCGGCCGCCACCGTGCCGGAGGCGGTGCTGCAGGCCATCAGCCTCGACGCGCTGGCCCGAATGTCGTTGCGGGTGCAAGGCGCCGGCGGGACCCTGCGGGACATCGACGACGCCGACTGGGACGACCTGCCCGACCTGGGGCCCTCGTTCACCGCCGAGGCCGCCTGGCGGCACGAAATTGCGCGGTTGCCGGCCGACTGAGGTTGCGTCACCCGCCGATCTTCCCCACCACCATCAGGCCCCGGACTTATGCTGACCACGATGGCGAAAAACAGCCTTGATCCCACCACGCCGTTATGGCGTGCGGCGCAAGTGTTCCGGCTGCTGAGCTGCATCTACGCCACCGGGTTCCAGATCGCCATCAACCCGGACCTGCGTCGGCCCGCGCTGGGCTGGGTGCTGTTCGCGGTGCTGATCGGTTGGAGCGCGGCGTGCGCGGTGGCTTACTTACGCGGGTTCGGTCGCAAACCAGCGTGGGTGCTCGCCGAGGTCGTGATCGTCGTGCTGCTCATGTCGTCGAACACCATCGTCACCACCCCACACTGGGCGGCCGAAAATCAGACCTGGCCGACAACGCTGTGGGCCAGCAACCCCACGATCTCGGCGGCTATCCAGTTCGGCCCCGCCGGCGGCATGCTCGCGGGCCTGGTGGTGATGGCCACCAATTTCGCGGTCAAGAACTATCTCGCCTTCAACCTGGGGCATAACGCCACCGTCATCATCGAGCTGGCGATCGGCATGGCGATCGGCATGGCCGCCCAAACCGCGCGGCGCGCCCACGATGAGCTCCAACAGGCGGCCCGGCTAACGGCCGCGGTGCAAGAACGGGAACGCCTGTCCCGCCAAGTCCATGACGGGGCCATCCAGGTGCTGGCGCTGGTGGCCAAGAAAGGCCACGAAATCGGCGGCGCCACAGCAGAACTCGCCGACCTGGCCAGCGAGCAGGAACGCGCGCTGCGACGATGGCTGGCCAGCACGGACATCGACCACGACACCGACGGCGCCACCATCGATCTGCGCACCCTGCTGCGCTGCCGGGAATCCGACCGGGTGTCGCTGAGCCTGCCCGCGACACCGGTGCCCTTGGGTCGCCGGGTGGGCACCGAGCTCGACGCGGCGGTAGGCAACGCTCTGGACAACGTGGAATCGCATGCCGGGCCCGGCGCGCACGCGTTCGTGCTCGTCGAAGACCTCGGCGATTCCGTTGTGGTGAGCATCCGCGACGACGGGGTGGGAATCGCCGCCGGCCGGCTCGAGGAAGCGGCCGGCCAGGGGCGCCTGGGCATCTCTCAATCGATCGTCGGTCGGTTGACTTCGCTGGGCGGCAGCGCCCACCTGCGCAGCCAACCGGGAGAAGGCGCCGAATGGGAGTTGTGCGTGCCACGCGGAAAGGCGTCCCATGGCCGATGAGACCCCCACGACGGTGATGGTCGTCGACGACCATCCCATCTGGCGTGACGCGGTCGCCCGCGACCTGGCCGACGCGGGGTTCACCGTGGTCGCCACCGCCGAGGGCGTTGCCGCGGCGCGACGGCGGGCGGCCGTGGTCAAACCCGACGTCGTGGTGATGGATATGCAGCTGCCCGACGGCGATGGCGCACAAGCGACCGCGGGAGTGCTCGCGGTCTCTCCCTCGTCTCGGGTGCTGGTGCTCTCGGCCTCCGACGAGCGAGACGACGTGTTGGAAGCCGTCAAGGCCGGCGCGACCGGGTATCTGGTCAAGAGCGCATCCAAATCAGAACTGGCGCAAGCCGTGACAGCGACCGCTGAAGGCCGCGCCGTGTTCACCCCGAGTCTGGCCGGGCTGGTGTTGGGTGAATACCGGCGGATGGCGCAGAGCAAGGACGACGGTCCCGCTCGGCCGAGCCTCACGGAACGCGAAACCGAGGTGTTGCGCTACGTGGCAAAGGGCCTGTCCGCCAAGCAGATCGCCCAGAAGCTGTCGCTCAGCCACCGCACGGTGGAAAACCACGTACAGGCGACCTTCCGCAAACTTCAGGTCGCCAACCGGGTGGAGTTGGCGCGTTACGCCATCGAGCACGGCCTCGACGAAGAGCCGTGACCCGCAGGGCAGCCAGGTGACTGCCCTGCGGGTCAACGAATCCTGCGGCTATCCGCGAACAGTGTTGGGACGCTTGGCCGAAGCGGCGGCCACCACGCGGGCGCCCACCAATGCGGTCACCATCACGGCCATGCACACCAGGCCGTCGTCTTTGAGGCCCCACCTGATGGCGGCAAGGATGGCCACGCCCGCGACGCACAACAGGGCGCCGATCGCCGTTCCCCGCCCGCGCCCTGTCACCGCCGGGGCGCCGTCCCAGCCCGACAGTGGGTTGTTCTCCAGCGGCCGCAGCGCGACGAAAAGCACCGCCACGGCGACGGCCACGACGAGCAGTTGCGCGAGGCTGACGGCGAGGAAATCCCGCGAGCCCGGGTAACGAGGGCAGCCGAGGCAGTCAAAGACCAGATGCACGCCGAGCAGCACAGGCATGTGCCACAAGTACAGCGTCATGGCTCCGGAGTTACCGATAGCCGTCCACCACCACACCCGTGGCCGCTGGGCCCAGCGTGCGATCGCCGGCGCGGCCGCGATCGCCAAGGCGCTCAGGACGATTGCGTGCCCGGCCAACAGCAGTGAGGGCGGGCTGGTGTTGGACAGCTGGTGATCACCGGTGCCGACCATGCTGATCTGGTACGGACCCCAGTGCACCAGCGCGACGTCGACGGCGAACCCGATGGCCGCGATGACGAGTGCGGCGCGCCCGGTGAGCAGCCGACGGCGGTACGCGATGCCGAACATGGCAGGGATGAGCCAGACGGCCAGGTTGAGGTAGCCCAGCGGCATCATGGCCGGCCAGTGCAGCCGGATGGCGTCGATCGCCGCGATGGTCGCGTAGACGCCGGCCACAGCGGCGGCGAGACGTCCCGCGCTGGTGATGCGGTACAACACCGGCATGGCGGCCAGCACCAGCACGTAGGCGCCCAAGAACCACAGCAGCTGCGTACTGACACCGGCCACCGGCTCGTAGATGTGTTGCGGCAGAGTTCGATACAGCACCGTCAGCGCGACCGCCCAAAACGCCAAGTAGTAGAACACCGGCCGGAACAGTCTGGTGCAGCGTTTCATCAGCCAGTCACCCCAGTTTGTGCCGGCAGACCACGACGATAGGCAGGCCGCGGCGCCGGCGAAGAAGAACAGCGGCATGATCTGCAGAAGCCAGGTCGCTGCCTGGAACACCACCGAGGTGGTCAGCAGGTTATCCCAGATCAAGACGTGGTTGCGGATGATGCTGATGGCCATCACGGTGTGGCCGAGCACCACACCGATCAGCGACGTGATGCGGATGACGTCCAGTACGCGATCGCGGTCGGCTGGAGTGGCCGCCGCCACCTCGGCGACGTCGGGGAATCTTGTGAGAGCTGCCATGGCGATGGCACCGGGCCTTTCAGGGAATCTGTTGGTGAACAAGGGATTAAGTGGGGAGATGTCGGGACAAGCATGGCCGATCGCGCCGGGCTCGCGCCCGCGCAGTTCTACGCGTCTGGCCTGAGTAGTACTACTCAGTTCGCGGCGGTATTGAGCGGGTCGTAGTCGGCCAGCAGTTTCTCGATGCGTGCTTCGTCCAACCGGACGCGCACCGTCGCGGCTTCCTGTTGGTCGCGAATCACCTTGGCCAAGGTGAACGCGCTCGACACCAAGAACAGGAAGGTGATACCGAGAAACGATCGCTGCCACCCGTCGAGCGGAAGGAAGTAGATCCCGCCCAGCGCGGTCACGAGGCTGATCGCGAACGCGACAGCGGCTTGAACGAAAAAAGCGGCGGTGGTTTTGGACATGCTATTGGGAACGGTCATGCCAAACAGCCTGCGGCAGCACGCCGCTCGCCGGAATCCGTAAGACTACTCAAACCGAGGAGATCTCCCGCATGCACGCGTTACTGCGAAATACGTATGGCGTGGACGCGACTCCCTACCTGCGGCCCCCGTACGGCCATCACAATGCGCGGTCGCTGCGGTGGCCGCCGACCTGGGCTACCAGGTGACCGCGTTGTGGTCCGGCGACTTACGGGATTCCGCGCTGGTTCCCGAAGACCAGATCGTCAGGATGGCATACCAGTCGTTCGTCCCGCAGAACATCGTGATCGGCCACCTCAACCACCCACCGGTCACCCATGTGTACGGGCAGCTGGTGGAGATCGTTCGGGTGCGTCGGCTGCGCACGGTGACGCTCACGTGTTCCTGCGACCGGAGCTCCCCCACCGGGCATAGCGTTCGAGGCGCGTCTCAGCCCAGTTGGTCGCCAATCTCCCTGGCCGCCTTGCCAAGAGCCGCGGCCACCGCGCCGTAGCGGGAGGCGTCCAGCCGATTCTGCGGGGCGGCGGCGTTGAGCGCGAGGCGCAGGCCCGGCGCCCGCGTCGGAATGGGCACCGCGACCGAAGCGACGCCTTCCTCACTTTCCTCGCGGTTGATGGCGTAACCGCGCTCACGGATCGCGGCGAGCTCGGCCTCCAACTCGGTCCGGCTGCCGATCGACGAGGCTGTGATGCGTTCCAACCGCTCGTGCGGGAGCAGCTGACGCAGCTCCGGTTCGGGCAGCTGCGCCAGCATGACCTTGCCCGTCGACGTGCAATGCGCCGGCATGGTGCGGCCCAGCCGCGACGCCACCCGGACCGCTGCCGGGCCTTCGACGGCGGCGATGAAGCGGACGCTGGCGCCGTCCAACATCCCGACGTGGATGGTTTCGCGCAGCTGCTCACCGAGGCTTCGCATGATCGGGGCGGCCGATCGCTGGATGTCGACGCGGCCGAAGATCGCGAACGCCACACCGGTCAACGCCGGTCCGGGTAGGTAGGCCTTCGACACCGGGTCCTGCCGGACGAACCCGCGGTAGGCCAGCATCGCCAGCAACCGATGCGCGGTGGACGACGCCACGCCCAGGTAGCGGGTGGCCTCGCTCAACCGGATCTGGGGTTGTTCACCCAACAACAGCAGCAGCTTGAGCGCGTTGTCGACCGACTCGATCGGATACTGCGGCGCAAGCGAATCGGCGGGCGGCACCTCGGCGTCCTCCGCATCCGGCTCGCGCTTTTTCGGCATGACAGTGAAGTTACCCGGGGACAACACGAAGAGGTTGCGACTCACAGCAAGCTGAGGACGGCCGCGCCCAGTAACCCCGCCCCGCTCGCCACGGCCGTGGTGACCGCGATCGCCTTCCACCCGAAGCTGCGCGCGACCATCGCGGCTGCCGGAAGGCTCACCGCCGGAAGGGTGATCAGCAGCGCACCGATGGTTCCCGACGACGCACCCAGCAGCGCCAGACCCTGAAGGATCGGGATTTCTCCGGCCGTCGGAATGACGATGAGCGTGCCGACAATCGCGACCAGCGCGACGAGCAGCAAGCCCGGTAGCAGGCCGTGGTGGGCGGGTTGACCGAGGATGAGCAGCCAGCCCCGGAACGCCCCGAGAACAAGTACCAGGACTGCGTACTCGGGCAGCAGGAACAAACACAGATAGAGCAGCGCCCGCACGAACCCGCGGGACCGTCGCGGGGGCTCGGCGTCAGCCGCGACGGGCGCCTCCGGGGCCGTCGCACCCACGGACCCGCGGGAGACCATTCCCACCGCCGCCCCGACGCCAAGCACCGCCGCGACACCGACGATCACCCTGGTCAGGGTCCATTGCCACGGGCCGACCAGGAAGAGGAAAACGAGCACCGCCGGGTTCAGCAACGGATTGCCCAGCCAGTACGCGGCGGCCGCAGGACCAACGACGCCGTTGCGTCGCAAGGTGACCGCAACGGGCGCCGCGCAGCATGTGCACATCATCGACGGCATACTTGCCGCCCCGCCGGCCAGCGCGCTCGCGATGGGCCCACGCCGGTTCAACGCCCGCGGCAACCACGACGGCGGCATCAACGCCTGAACCGAGGCGCTGATCAGCAGCGCAACCACCAGCGCCGGCCAGATCGACGACACATAAGCGTGAAAGAACGTCGCGGCGGCGTGCCATGTCGGGTGATCCCCGGCGTGCACGCCACCAATGATGAGAATGCTCGATCCGGACCAATGATGGGTCCGATGGGCTGTGACGGCCTTCGCGGCATAGGGCAGCCACTTCGCCCACAGCAACCCCGCCACGAACACGGCCAGTGTGACGAAGACACCGACCGCGACGTTCCCGCGGCGCCCGATGTGAATTGCGTTGCCCTTCAAAGGCATAGCCATGATGAACGAGGCTAGCCCACGAAGTGCGATTCTTTTGCGGCGAGTGGATGGCCACGCTTACCACACCGGGACCGCGATCGCTATTATTCTCGGCTTCGTGTTCGGGGCTATTCCGTCTGGGTATCGCCGTTACGTCGCCATCGGGGACAGTCAGACCGAGGGCTTGTGGGACGGCGACGACGTCGTCGGTCTCCTCGGATTCGCCGACCGGCTCGCCGTCACGATCGATTCGTTCTTCCCGGGACTGCACTACGCCAACCTGGCGATCCGCGGCAAACGGGTCGCCGACGTCTTGTCCGAGCAGGTCCCGCAGGCCCTGGCGATGCAGCCCGATCTGATCACCGTGTGCGCGGGGATGAACGACGTCATCCAGCCGGGGCGGTCATTCGGTCCGGCCCTGGCCGACCTCGAACACGTCTACGCCGCGTTGGCCAGATCCGGCGCGACGGTGGTGACGACGACTTTCCCGAACGTCGCTCAGTTCCTCCCGCTCGGTCGGCTGGTGTCCGGGCGTCTCGCCCGCATCAATGCGGCGATCACGGCCGCCGCCGATCGCTACGGTTTCCGGCTCGTCGACCTGTACAACGCGCCGTCGATGCGCGAGCTGGACACCTGGGCCATCGACCGGGTGCACGCCTCCACCAAGGGGCACATGCTGTTCGCCGCCGCGGCCGCCGAGGCACTGGATTTGCCTGGCAGCAACCATGATTGGGCCCACGGCAGCCCCGAGGCGAGGCGCCGGTCGCTGACCGCAGGCACCTATGAGCAGCTGCGCTGGACGCAGGACAGTTTCTTCCCGTGGATCTGGCGGCGCCTGCGCGGCCTGTCGTCGGCCGACGGCCGGGAGCCCAAACGGCCACAGTTGGGGGGCCTCAGCGCGCCGAGCCGACCGGCCGACGCGAACCGGAGGGTTTAGGACGCGTATCGCCGGACGGTCAGGCATCCTGGACGCATGGATGTGGAGGCTTTGCTGCACGCGATCCCGCCGCTCGCGGTCTACCTGGTGGTCGGCGGTGTGGTCGGGCTCGAGAGCCTGGGCATTCCCCTTCCCGGGGAGATCATCCTGGTCAGCGCCGCGCTGATGTCGTCGCATGACGATCTGCCCGTCAACCCCGTCGGAGTCGGCGTCGCGGCGGTGATCGGCGCCGTGGTCGGCGACTCGATCGGGTACGCGATCGGACGCCGGTTCGGCATGCCGCTCTTCGACCGCCTGGGCCGGCGCTTCCCCAAACATTTCGGTCCCGGACACGTCGCGTTGGCCGAAAAGTTGTTCAACCGCTGGGGGGTTCGGGCGGTCTTCCTCGGCCGGTTCATCGCGCTGCTGCGGATCTTCGCCGGGCCGCTGGCCGGGGCCCTGAAGATGCACTACCCCCGGTTCTTGGCGGCCAACGTCTCGGGCGCCATCTGCTGGGCCGGTGGCACCACCGCGCTGGTGTACTACGCCGGAATGGCCGCGGAACGCTGGCTGGAACGGTTCTCCTGGATAGCGCTGGTCATCGCGATCGTGTTCGGGCTGATCGCTGCCTTCGCGCTGCGGGAACGCACCTCCCGGGCCATCGCCGAGCTCGAGGCCGAGCATTACCGCAAGGCCGACAGCACCGCGGCCGACGCAGCTTGAGCCAGCGGCTAGCTGGCCGCCTCGCCGAGATCCTCGGGCGCAACCGGACGGTGCTCTTCGATGAGGGGAACGGCCATCCTGCGGGCACGCAACGCCGCATCCACGTCGCCCACAGCCGCCAGAATGATGGCGCCCTTCATCAAGATGTGCCAAGACGAGGCGAAGTCCTCGACGTCGGTCAGACCCGCGGCGACGGCGCGCTGACGCACGATGTCGCGAACATGGTCGATGTGGGTGATGCAGGCCCTTCCCGCGGGGGAATCGGGCCCGAGCTCGAGCAGCACGTTGATGAACGAGCAGCCCTCATAGCCGTCGCGGAGCTGAATCCAGTCGTGCATGACATCGAAGATCGCGAGCAACTGTTGCTCGGGCGTCTCGCCCCGCCGCCGTGACTGCTCCTCGATCAGGCCGTGGGTCCACAGTTCCTCGCGCCGCTGCAGCACGGCCAGCACGAGGTCGTTCTTGGTGGCGAAGTGCCGGTACAACGTAGCCCTGGCGACACCGGCCCGGTCGATCACCTCTTCGGTACCGACCGCACGGATTCCGCGCCGGCTGAACAGCTCATATGCCGCGGCCAGGATACGTTCACGAGCCGACGCGGCGGGCGTTCCGACATCGGAAGTTGTCATAGCAACCCACAACATACTCTTAGCTGGCACAGGTAGACAGACAGACCTGTCTTGTTATAGAAAAGAGATTCGCATTCCGCGAGAAAGTCTGTCTTCAGAGGGCAGGACGGGCATCCATCGCAGCGTCGTAGACGCTGGTCGATTAGGAGTCCAAGATGTTGAGCTCGGCCATTGCAGAACCCATGACAACTACCCACCTGATGCTGAGCACGAAGCTGGTCTACGAGCTGGGCGACCCCAACAGCACGCTGCGCGCGTCAGCCGATCGCAGCGGCCCGGCGGTGCTGATCTATGCGGGCGGGGAGGTAGACGCGTGCAACGAGCACACCTGGCGCCAGCTGGTCAGCGAAGTCGCCGGCATCGTCATCGCTCCGGGTGCCCTGGTCGTCGACGTCACGGGCCTCGATTTCATGGCCTGCTGCGCGTTCGCGGTGCTGGCCGACGAGGCGAAGCGCTGCAAGGAGCGTGGCATCGAGTTGCGCCTGGTGAGCCGCGAGCCGATCGTCGCGCGCATCGTCGACGCGTGCGGCCTGTCGGCCCTCCTGCCCATCTACCCGACCGCCGATTCCGCGCTGGCGTCCGCGGCCCGTTGGTGACGGCGCAGCACGGACACTGATAGGGCCCTGCGCCCGGATGAGCGACCCTCCCACCTTCGGCGCGGAGGAAGAATTCCTCCTTGTCGACCCGCGAACCGGCGAACCGGCTCCGCAAAACGCCGATGTGGCCGCCGAGGCCAAGCGCCGGGGTGTTGAGCTGCAGCTGGAACTCAGCAGCTGCCAAGTGGAAACCACCTCCAGCGTGGTGTCGACCAGCACGGAACTCGGCCAGGAGCTGGCCCGGCTGCGACGCACCGCGGCACAGGCGGCCGAGGCTGCGGGGCTTCGGCTGCTCGCCGCCGGTCTTCCCCCGGCCACACCGCATGAGTCTCCCGTCACCGACACGCCCCGCTATCGCCGGATCGGCGCGGAGTACGGGATGGTCGCGCACGAGCAAGGGATCTGCGGATGCCATGTGCACGTCGAGGTTCCCGACCGCGCGGCCGCCATCCATGTCAGCAACTGGTTGCGGCCGTGGCTGCCGAATTTGCTTGCGCTGGCGGCTAATTCGGCGGTATACCGCGGTGCCGACAGCGGCTACGCGAGCTGGCGCAGTGTCCTGTGGCGACGCTGGCCGGTGGCCGGGCCGCCGCCGTTCTTCCCGTCGCCCGACGAATACGCCCGCACAGTGCGGATGCTGATCGACAGCGAAGTGATCCTGGACGAGAAGATGGTCTATTGGGACGTGCGTCCGTCGGAGAACTTCCCGACGATCGAGGTGCGGGTGGCCGACGTGCCGGCGACCGTCGCGGAAACGGTGCTGCTCGCCACGCTCGTCAGGGCCGCGGTGATGACGGCGCTCGAGGCCCGCGGGCGCGAAGACGAGCCCGGGCGGCTTCCGCCGGCGGCCCTGCGCGCGGCGTACTGGAAGGCCGCCCACGACGGGCTCGCCGGTCGCACGCTCGACCTGATCCACGGCGGCGGAGCGGTGTCGGCTCGCGATCAGTTGGGCGCCCTCGTGCAGCGCGTGCGGCCGGCGTTGGAGACGCTCGGCGAATACGACCGCGTCGTAGGCGAACTCGACCGCGTCGCCATGCAGGGCAACGGGGCGATGCGTCAGCTGCGGGCGTGGCGCAAGCGGGGCGAGGTGATGGACGTCATCGACGAAGCGGCCGCCGCCACGCTGAGCTGAACCCCTTGGGGCACAGCCGCACCCGTCAGGCCACGGCGAGCAGTCGATACAGCCCGATCAGGCCGACCACCACGATCGTGGCGCGCAGCGCGTTTCCCGACAGCCGGCGGCCGTAGCGCGCCCCGATCAGCCCGCCGATCAGCGACCCCACGGCGATCAGCCCGGCGGCCGGCCAGCTGATCCGGCCGAAGGCGACCAACGTATAGGCAATCGCGGCAACGACATTGACCACGAGGGCCAGCAGATTCTTGGCGGCATTCATCCGCTGTACCGACTCCGGCAGCAGCGCGCCCATCAGGCCGACCAACAGGATGCCCTGAGCGGCGGTGAAATAACCGCCATAGACGCCGACGGCGAATGTCCCGAACACCAGGACGGCCATGCGGCGGGGTGTGATGTGCTCGGGCGAGCGGCCCGCGGCCTCGGCGCGCCGGCCCGTCCACGCCTGAATCCGCGGCCCGGCGACCACCAGAGTCAGCGCCAGGACCAACAGCACCGGCACCACTTCGGCGAAGACCTTCTCCGGCAGATGCAGCAGCAGGAAGGCGCCCAGCACCGCGCCGCCCAGCGAAGCCGGAAGCTGCCAGCGCAGCCGATCCCACTGGCCGCGCAGCTCGGCGCGGTAGCCCCAGGTGCCCGACACGCTGCCGGCGACCAGACCGATCGCGTTCGACATGGTGGCCGTCACCGGCGGGAAGCCGAGGGCGACCAGCGTGGGGAACGTGATCAGCGTGCCGGACCCGACCAGCGCGTTGATGGCGCCGGCGCCGAACCCGGCCAAGCAAATGAGAATCATGTGGGAAGGCGACACTGAAGAAAAACCTTAGCCTGCCACCGGTTTCGGCATGCGGGCGACCGCCGGGTTATGCTCCCCCGTCAGGCGGGCGGCGCTTCGCCCCCGCGGTCGACGCCGGCGCGCAGCTTGACCGACGCCGAATAGGCCAGCGTCCGGAAGTGCAGCACCGGGTCGTCGGAGGGCTCGATGCCGTCGGTGACGCGCATCGGGTCGAAAACGACGATGTCACCGCCGTGCTCGCGCTCGGTCTCCGGGCCGGTGATCTCGAGGGTGCCGACGGTCGCGATCTGCGTGCTCTGCCAGGGCGCCGACGGGTCCACCGTCGAGTCGGTGGGTCCGGCGATCTGCACGCGATATCCGAACCGCACCGGTCCGCTCTCCAGGCGCGCGTTCAGCTCGTCGGTGAGGAAGTCCGCGCCTTTGCCGTGGGCGGCGGATGCCGATAGGAAGTTCTCCGCGGCGGCCGGAACCAGGTGATAGCGAACGAATCTGGCGCTGCCGTCGGCGGCGACCCAGCGGAAGGCGTGCAGGCCGTGGTACTCGACGGTGGCGTAGCTCGCCGGAATCCTGCTGGCGTCCCGCACCACCGGTAGCGCGCCGAGCAGCTTCGGATGCGTGAGAAAGTATTTGGCCATGCGCAGGGGCGTGGTCAGGCCGGGCCGCATCGCCTTGAGCAGATCGACGAACCCGTCCGGTGTGCTGGAAACGAACAGGCGTGCGGTCTGCGTCGACACGTCGGTGGCGGAGCCGTCGGGCAGGGCGAACTTCACCGCCATCCCGCGGATGCCCGCCACGTTGTCGCGCTGTTTGGGATTGCCTGCGCCGTTGGAGAAGCGGATCAGCGCAGGGACCGTCGAACCGTCGAGATGCTTTGCGCGCGTGAGCATGACCGCATCGGGTGTCGCGGTGAACGTGCCGCGGTAGAGCGTGCCTTTGGCGTGTAGCGCGCGGCAGCCCGGCTGCGCGCCGCCGGTGCCTCGGATCGCCTCGATCGCGTCATCGGGAGTGACCATGCGCGAATCTTAAGGCGCTAGGAGGGAAAGCCGAAGAGTTTGACCACACCGTGATCGCGACCGGCGGTGTAGCCGCCGTCGACGGCAATGGCCTGGCCGCTGACGAACGAGGCGTCGGGCGACAGCAGGAATGCCGCCATGGCCGCCACCTCCTGCGGCTGGCCCAGCCGTTGCAGGGCGTGTTCGGAGGTGATGGATTGCAACGGACCCTCCATACCCGGGAGACCGAAGACGCTTTGGGCCATTGGTGTTTCGATGAAACCCGGACAGATGGCGTTGGCCCGGATGCCGCTCGGCCCGTAGTCGAGCGCGATGTTCTTGGTGAGCAGCACGACGCCACCCTTGGCCGCGTTGTACGAACTGCCGCCCGCCGTGCCTTCCAGGCCCTCGACGCTGGCGACGGTCACCAGCGAACCGCGTTCGCCGTCGACGCGGGGTTGCTCGATCATCCGGGCCAGCGCCGCCTTCGCCACCAGGAAGGTGCCGGTGAGGTTGATGCCGATCACCCGGTCCCATTCGGCGCGGTCGAGCAGGTGGACCGGGCCTCCTCCGGCGACCCCGGCGGCGTGCAGGACGCCGTCGAGGCGGTCGGGCACGGCGGCCAGCATCGCGGCGATCGCGGCTTCGTCGGTCACGTCGGCGGTGACGAATTGGAACCGGGGGCCGAGGTCCGGCGCCGCGGCCAGGTCGGCGCCGATCACCGTGCCGCCCTCGGCCAGTAGGCGCCTCGCGGTCGCCAGGCCGATTCCGGACGCGGCGCCCGTCACGACGAAGGTGCGCGAGCCGGCTCGGTCAGGGTTCACCACGTTTGGTCCCCTCTTATCGGATCGTGTTATGCCGCAGAAATGTTGACACACCGCGTCCCACGCGCGCGGGCAAATTCTTGCACGCATCGCCAGCCCGGCAGGTCGATAACGGAAAGCTATCAGCAAATAGCGGCCCAATCTTGGACACCACCCGCTTGCGGGGAGATCGTAGAACCAGTGGGCGAATCCCCCGTTTGCCCCCGGATCAGGAGCCAGCGCATGTGTTCGTCGAGACTCGGGCCACCACGTTTTAAGCGGGTCGCCGCCACCGCGATGGCCGTGGCCACGGGATTGACGGCGACGATCGTGCTGATCGCCACCGCCGAACCGCCGACGGTGCGACTCGCATCGGCCGAGCCGATCGCCGTTGCCGAAGGCGTCACGATCGCTCCGGCGCCCGGGTGGGCGCTCGGGCACCGTGGTCCGAATTGGGTGGCGCTTAGCAACGCCGACGGCAGCGCGCAGTTGCGAGTGGCGGTCAAGCCGGCCGCCAGTACCGATGTCGGCGCGGTCCTGCAGGACGACATGAATGAGTACGCATCCGCGTCCGGGCTGGGCAATCTGAGGAACTTGACGGCACCCGATACGCAACCGCTCCAAAGCGCCAACTTCCAGCAACGGGCGTCGGTGGATTACACCGCCGACGTTCCGGCAGCAGATGGACCGATTCCCGTCCTGGGCACCTTCACCGAGCTGCTGAACACGTCCAGCCGACGGTCGGTCTTCATCGACTTCAGACAGAACAACAACGCGACTCCTCAGGCCGTCGACGACGGCGGGATGATGATCCGGTCGATGGAATGAGGCCCGCGGCTCATTCCCGATGAAACACCAACGGGCGCAGCATTAGCCGAGATTTTCCTCTCTGCCCGGCACCGACGCGTCGAACGCGTTCAGCGTGATGCCGACCATCGAGAAACATCCCACCAGGAAGACGATCTCGGCGACGCCCCCAGCGCCAAAAGCCTCTCGCGCCGCTTGGTACGTCGTCTCCGGAAGCGCGCCGCCCCGGTTCAGCGCGGCCGCCATGTCGTACGCGGCACCCTCGTCGTCGTCGAGGTCGTGGGGACGTTCGCCCGCGGCGATCGTCGCGATCTTGCGCTCGCCCAGCCCTGCCCGCCGGGCGAAGTGCTCGTGCCCATAGATCTCGTAGCGAGCGCCGAACTTGGCGGCGGTCACCAGGATCACCAGCTGGTGGACGGCGTCCGGCAGCACCCTGTGCTCCCAGAGCGCCTTATTGAAGGCCCAGGCCGGCTTTCCGAATTGCGGGAAATGCAGCCAGCCGTTGAAGGGGCCGATCAGGGCGCCATCCTCGCGGCGCGCGACGAGTCCGTCGAAGTTGCGCTCGATCACCGCCGCCATGTCGTCATAGAGGCGCTTCTGCTCAGGGCCCAGGCCGGCCGGTGGCAGCAGCGGCAGACGCGTCTTTTCGGGCATAGCCTGATCGTGCGCCGACGCCGGTGCGCGTGCCAGGACTTGTTGGTGACCACTGGTAGGCGCAAGCTCCCAGTCAAACGGAGGGCCGCAGTGGCGTGCGCGGCCGCGACCGCGTATCACAGAGTGGAATAAATCGACCTCGGAGGGGTTCATGCCACCAGCCGACACCACGGCGAACACGACGGAGACGCTCGCCGGATTCGTCGACCGGCACGCGCAGCAGCGGCCCGACGCCATCGCGATTCGCTACGGCGAACGGCAGTGGTCCTGGGCGGACTGGGCCGCGCGGATCCGGCGCGCGGCCGGCGCGCTGCGCGATGCCGGTGTGCAGCGCGGGCAGTGTGTGGCCTTTCTGGACAAGAACCACCCCGCCTGCCTCGAGGTGCTTTTCGCCGCGGCGTCGATCGGCGCGGTGACGACCGTCGTCAACTGGCGCATCGTCGGCGATGAACTCATCCACGTGCTCGAGGACAGCGGCGCGCGGCTGCTGGTCGTCGGCGCCGAGCTGCAGGCCGCGGCCGAGGCGGCCGCCCAACGTGCGCCGGGCGTGCAGCGCATCGTCGTGGTGGGCGACGAGTACGAATCCCTGCTGGACGCGGCCGCGCCCACGGGCAGCGACACCGAGGTCGACGAGAGCGAGACCGCGCTGGTGATCTACAGCTCCGGCACCACGGGGCGGCCCAAGGGCGTGCTGCTGAGCCAGCGCGCGCTGGTCAATCACGCGGCCAACCTGGCACCGGCGTTCCCGTTTGATGACGGGGACGCGAACCTCGTCGCCATGCCCCTCTTCCACGTGGGCGGAATCGGCTACGCGCTCTTCGGCATTCGGGCCGGTGTGCCGACGATCATGACCCGCGAACCCGACGCCGCCGCCCTGATGGGCGCGGTGCAATCCGGCGCGACCCACGCGTTCTTCGTCCCGCCGGTGATCGCCCGGTTCCTCGACGCCGGCGAAGCGGCCCACGCGATGTTCGCGGGCCTGCGCTACATCGTGTACGGGGCCGCGCCCATGCCGTTGCCCTTGCTGCATCGGGCGCTGTCCACCTGGCCCGAAACGCGTTTCGTGCAGGTGTACGGGCAGACGGAACTGTGCGGCGCGGTCACCGCGCTCAGCGACGCCGACCATCGCGATTCCGCCCGCCCGCACCTGCAGTTGGCGGCTGGAAAGGCGGTGCTGGGCACCGAGATTCGCGTGGTCGATCCGGAGACGGGCGCCGAGGTGCCCGCCGGGGAGCCCGGCGAGATCTGGGTGCGGAGCAACCAGAACATGAGCGGTTACCTGAACCGGCCGGAGGCGACCGCCGAGACGATCACCGACGACGACTGGGTGCGCACCGGTGACGTCGGCCGCCTGGACGCCGACGGCTATGTGTACATCGAAGACCGGCTGAAGGACATGATCATCACCG